>JAJEAQ010000291.1 GCA_022822685.1 Trichodesmium sp. jk18x7bins.61 | reverse complement strand
ACCAAAGCAATTACAATGCACCACTACCAATTTGTGATGCCGATAAATCTTTATGGAACTTCCAACAATTAATTTACCTAACCCTCTAGAGTTAACCCTAAATTTAACCGATGAGCAATTTTTTAATTGGAGTATCTTGCTCCCCTGGGTGAGCTAAATAATAGCAAATCCGCTTTAGAGGTTGTTTGTAAAACTCAGATTAAATTCTGGCGTAGGCGTAGGATGGGTTAGGGGTCAATCAATATGTCCAGGCACTCATCATAACTTTACTTGTCCGCCGTAACCCATCAGAATTAAAAACTCTAGCTATCTTAATATTTATAAAGTTAAAGTCTCTACCTGGAGAGGATTTGGGGATAAGAGATAACTACCCTACAATAACCGGATTTGCTATAACTGACATGATAAACACAAACTAGGAGTAAATAACCTATCAAAACTACATTCGGATTCAAACCTAAAAAACAAATTAATTAAAGCATAGTTTTATGGAACTTCCAACAATTAATTTACCTAACCCTCTAGAGTTAACCCTAGATTTAACCGATGAACAATTTTTTAATTTATGTCATAAAAATCAAAACTTTAAATATGTCACCCACAGGGGGAGAAACCAGCAATCGTAACATAGAATTATCTTATCAACTCCAAAGTTGGAGTCGTCAGAATAATTTAGGAAAAGCTTTTGATTCTTCCGGTGGTTTTAAACTTCCTAATGGTGCAATTCGTTCTCCTGATGTATCTTGGATTAAGCTGGAGCGCTGGTTATCTTTAACACCTGAACAACGGACAAAGTTTCTACCTTGATCTCCTGATTTTGTGATCGAATTATGTTCGGCTAGTGACTCCCTCAAATCTCTACAATACAAAATGAAAGAATATCAAGATAATGGTGTGAGATTAGGATGGTTAATCGACTCGGAAAATCAGCGAGTCGAAATTTATCGCCCTCAACAAGAAGTAGAACTTTTAGAAAATCCTATCACTTGATCAGGAGAAGATATTTTACCTGGATTTGTATTAGATTTAAAGTTAGTTTTTTCATAAAAATAAGCAAGTTTAGTGTCATTTCACAACCAGCTAAATTTTAAATTACAAAAATTTCATCCTGAAAAGCTCTATGAAAAACCTCTGCACAAATACGAATATGAAATACTTAGATGTTTGGTATAAATCAAATATACAAAATTCACTGCAACTCTCCCAAAACCTAAATCAAACAGGCAAATCTTTTCGTGGTTTAAACTTTTCCATTTCCCGTAATTTTTGATATATTTCCAATTCTTCCTGACTAGGCTCTTTTGGAATAACAATCTTAATTTCTACTAATTGATCGCCACGATCGCCCTTATCGTCTGGGTATCCTTTGCTAGCGAGTCGCAAACGTTGACCAGAAACAACTCCAGCAGGCAACTTCATTTTTACCCAACCATCCAAAGTTGGTACTTCGATATCTCCTCCCAAAACTGCTTCTGCTGGAGTAATAGGCAACTCACAAAAAATATTTGCCCCTTCTAACAGATAAAAAGCATGAGGTGCGATTGTAATCTTCAGATATAAATCTCCTCCACTAATACCTTGATTTCTCAGGCGTATTTTTTGACCACTAATCATCGCCGCGGGCATATTTACTTCTATAGAGCGCCCATCCTCTAGACGTATTTTTTCAATTCCGCCTACATAAGCTTTTTCTAATGGCAGAGTCAATCTAGCTTCAATATTTTGTTTTGCTTCCCGCTCAGTTGCTTTATAAACTGCTTTTTTCGTACCTGGGCGATAAACATTTGATGTCTGAGCTTTTGTTGAGCTTGTAGCTGTAGCTGCACTTCTCACTTCTCGACGACGACCTAAAAGTTGGTCTACAAATGTATTAAAATCATCAAACTCTCTAAAATCTACATCTTTTTCTGACTTACCATTGCCAGAGCGATTATCCCAATTCTTAAAATCAGGAACTCGTATACCTACCCTACTAGCAATTCCTTTAGGTTTCCAATATCGAATAAACTTATCGTATTGTGCCCTTTTCTCTAGATCAGATAATATATCGTAGGCTTCGTTAATATCTTTAAATTTTTCTTCTGCTTCTTTATTACCAGGATTTACATCTGGATGAAATTGTCGCGCTAGTCTTCTATATGCTTTCTTTATTTCATCTAGTGAAGCATCTTTAGAAATATCTAAAATCTGATAATAATTCCGAAAGTTTTGCATCTGCTAACTTCAACTTATAATTTTTAATCTGATGTACCTACACGCTCCGCATTTGTTTTCAGTGTAGTCTTCTAATGTCTATTGAAAAAGGCCAAAACTGCCTTCATAATTCTACTGGGAAGCGATCGCCACATTAACCTATACCTCAGACAGTTTTAGGCTATCTGGTTTTGAGTTAGCCTAAACCCATGTACTTTTTCCCAATCCTCCTTAACCCTTCTGCGCTTTGCCTGATTCCAATAACTCAACCTAGTTGAATATGACAAGCCTCTAGCTTGAGCTATAGGCTGACTGACTGGAGAGCAAAAATATATTGCGATTGAGTCAGAAACTATTTTCACAAAACTTGAAAATTTACAATAGTTATAGCCAATCATCATCATCATCCCAATCATCACTCTGATAATAACGAGTTTGTCGATTCGGATTGACTCTATCTGGGGGACGATGATCAGCCCTATTATCATAATCATAACGTTCCTTGCGTTTGCGATCCTCTCCAGAAATAGTTCGACGCACAGAGCCAAAGAAATCATCATCGCCTTCTTCAGAGGTATAAATTGAAACTTCACGTTTCATATCATATAGAGCATCTTGTAAATCAACACCCACCTGATCGATACCCCGTTCATCATCCCTTTCCAAACTATCCCGCAATTCCCTAATCAACATCTCAATCCGTTGCCGACTTCTAGCAGCAAACTGCATTCCATAATCCAAGGCCACTTCTCGCAGTTGTCGTTCCGCTTGAAAGGCCAAAGCCTCTGCTCGGTTACGCTTTTCTACTCGCTCTCGTTTAAGCCTGTCTGCTTCAGCAAATTTCTCTGCATCCCGAATCATCTGACTAATTTCTTGCTGAGTTAAAGTCGAAGCTCCTTGAATAGTAATACTTTGAGACCTACCTGTAGTTTTGTCCATTGCAGTCACCTGCAAAATACCATTAGCATCAATATCAAAGGCCACCTGTACTTGAGGTACACCCCTGGGTGCTGGAGGAATACCTGTCAGCTTAAATTTACCCAAGGACTTATTATCAGCTACTATTTCTCGTTCTCCCTGAATCACATGAATTTCCACTACAGTCTGATTATTTTCTCCCGTAGAAAATATGTCAGAACGTCGCACTGGAATAGTAGTATTACGAGGGAGCAGTTTTTTCATCACTCCACCAATCGTTTCTAGGCCAAGAGACAATGGAGTTACATCCAAAAGCAGCACATCTCGAACATCACCAGCCAAAATGCCCGCTTGAATAGCTGCTCCCACTGCTACAACTTCATCAGGGTTAACTCCCTGATTTGGTTCGATATCTATTAAAGAACGAACTAGGTCTTGGACAAAGGGAATCCGCGTCGAACCACCGACTAATACTACCTCATCAATCAAAGAGGGACTAATACCTGCATCTTTTAATGCCATTTTTACAGGCCGTCGGATTCTGGGAATTAAATCACCACAAAGTCCTTCAAATTGGGATCTAGTCAGTTTAGTTTCTAGATGCTTCGGGCCATCTACTGTGGCTGTAATGAAAGGTAGATTAATCTCTGTTACTCCCACCCCAGATAATTCAATCTTGGCTTTTTCTGCTGCTTCAGTCAGCCTTTGCAGGGCTTGACGGTCAGTTCTTAAGTCTATTCCTTCTGCCTCTTGAAATTGTTCAGCCAACCAGTCTACTACTCTCTGGTCAAAATCATTACCCCCTAGCTGGGTATCTCCGCTAGTAGATTTAACTTCAAAGACTCCATCTCCTACTTCTAATATAGAGACATCAAATGTTCCCCCACCCAAGTCGAAGACTAGAATTACCTGATTATCTGTATTTTCTAATCCATAGGCCAAGGATGCAGCCGTCGGTTCATTCAGAATCCGTTTTACTTCCAAGCCAGCGATCATACCAGCATCACGAGTGGCCTGTCTTTGAGAATCATTAAAATAAGCTGGTACGGTAATTACTGCTCCTGTTACTTCCTCTCCCAGATAACGGCTGGCCTCGTCTGCTAGTTTTCGCAGTATCATAGCTGAGATTTCCTCTGGAGCAAAATCTTGTTTCACCCGAGGACATTTGATTTTAATATTGCCGTATTCATCCCGACGAATTGTATAGGGAACACGCTTTGACTCTGGGGATAGTTCAGAGTATTTACGTCCAATGTATCGTTTAACTCCGTAGAAGGTATTCTGGGGATTCAGAACTGCTTGTCTCCTGGCCATTTGCCCCACGATTCGTTCCCCTTCTTTTGTAAAGCCAACTACAGATGGTGTTGTCCGCATTCCTTCTGAATTGGCTATTACTATTGGTTTACCACCTTCCATGACGGAAACTACAGAGTTTGTTGTACCCAAGTCTATGCCGACTACTTTGCCCATGCCTTAGTTTACTTTTTTCTGTCCTTTGTTGATTATTCTATCGCTTGACACACACTCTCAGCCTTCGGCAGCATGAGTCAATACTCAGTAGTCAGTAGTCAGGAAGGAAAAACCTGAAAAATCCTGACTCTTTCTGCTATGAGAGATTGTTTGTAAAACTGAGATTAAATTCTTGCGTATGGTGGGCCATTGCGGATATATCTCCTCATAATACCCCGCCCTTTATTTAAACCCCGCCCGCCCCGGCGGGGTTTAAATAAAGAATTTTAGTTGTCCGCCGTCGGCCACCAGAATTCAAAACTCTAGCTATCTTAATATTTACTTTACAAACAGTCTCTGAGGGGTTTTAAATCCCACTACTTTTGACTACTCCATTAAGTGAAGTCACGGGGATTATCAGTTGATACTACGCAACTGGATAAATCTGTGTTTCTGGGATGCTTGCCGTCAAGCTAAATACTAAATCTACAATCTAGATTTATTTTTTGAACGATCGCCTCTTTACCGTTGTCTGTTACTCTTAATCTGTTATTACTTATTCACCACTTAACTCTGGTATTCTTACATTTTATTAAGATTGTATTACCCTATTACTAAATTCGCTGTAATATTACCAAACTTACACTATTTTGTCAAAAAATGGGACAACGATTCCGATGTTCAGAGAAATCAAAAATAATCTCATCAGAGCTTGCTGAATTTTGTAACAACTTGTAAAGTAATAATAATAGTGCGGTTCGTTTCCTAGTAGGAACCCCAACAAGCTCAAGAAGCTCGACAGGGGGTGTATGACTAGAGTCCAGCCCATGTGTTCCCCACATGGCGGATAACTGAGATAAGAATGTGGGTGAAGCCAACCAGTTCACTGG
>JAJEAQ010000055.1 GCA_022822685.1 Trichodesmium sp. jk18x7bins.61 | reverse complement strand
AGGTGGTTGTATAAGTATTTCTAAAAAGTAATGCAATACTTAAAAGGGAGGAAAAATATAGTAGTACGTTCTTTGATTAAGACAATCAATCTAGGTTGAAAGGCATGCTGGCAAGAGGCAAGAGGTAACAGAGGGATGTCCTAATTTTAATGGGTAGCGCTATAAAAGAATTAGTAAACACTCAGCATTCACTCCAGCCAAAAATATGCCAGAAATAGAAAATCCAAGTCAAGCAAAGTTTTTGGCAATTGATATAACTCCCTGTTCAAGTATGGGATAATACTCTGCACTGCTATCGCGATCGCATAGAGATAATTTAGTCGAAGTCGACTTCCGGCGAGTATTGGATGTAGAAAAGAATACTGCTAAAAGCTTTTTCAACATGATTAAGTTCTCCGATAAATTGATTTGTTGCTTACAATAATAATCTAGCCTTCCCTCTAAAAAAAAATGCAATAACTTGAATGCAACTTCACAGAAACTTTAATTACTAGCGATGGTGTTTCTAGTAGTTCAAATTAGTGGAATTAATTGCCATATCAGAATTGAGGCTGTATAGGTATGTAAAAAGCAATTATGAAATTTTGATGAAACGAGATTTGTGCTATATTTAGAAGATTGCTTGATATGTTAGAACTCGCAAGCCAAATCACCCCAATAGGTGGCATATTCCTCACAAAAGTAACACTACTAGGGCTTACGCATTACTGCTATATATAGAGTATTAATTTGTATATATTCCTAACATTAACACTATCCATAGTACCGTTACATAAGTCCTGACTGCTTGATAAATCTGATAAATATATAGTAGGTTGGGTAGAACGAAGTGAAACCCAACTCTCACCACTAGACATCTCCAAAAATGAATCTGAAAGTCTGATTCTGTCATAGCTAAAAACTAATTTCTGGAGATGTCTATTATCTTCAGAACTCACCCATGAGAAACACAAAAATCAACTTGAGATGACTTTACTATCATTTGTTGATGCCAAGCTGGCACTAACGTAGAGGGAAATAGGTTATGTTGCATAAGTCTTAAGATTTGTTGGGTTATTGTCACAGGATCTGAATTTGTTGCCTCAACCCTACCTACAAATACAGATTTTGATTATAGCTAATCAGTCGTACATGATACTACTGAGGCCTAAATCCTATTACTCCTGAAATATCAGTGGACAAATATTTTAATGCTGCTTGTTGGATATCTGATGAATCAAGTGCTTGAATACACTTAGGATAATTAATTGCTGGTACTAAGTCTCTCATCATTGACTGATAGTAATCATATAAATTCGCCCCCTCGCTTGATGTCTCATTAACAAAGATAAATCGATTTGCTATCAATATTTGAATACGTTTAGTTTCTGCTTCTGTGACTGACTCAAGTTGGATAGTACGAATGTGGTGAGCGATCGCTGCTTCTACTTCAGCCAAATTTTCTTCTGGTAGCCGAGCATAAATATAAAAAACACCTTGATGAAGATAATTCATGTTACTCACACCAATAGAAAAAAACCAATCGTCGTTCTTCTCGTAAGTCACACATCAAGCGAGATATTTTCCCCTGACTTAAAATATTTGCCTACATATCTAAGGCATAAGTTTCATGTAATTGATTTAGCCCCGGCACACGCCACACCATGCTCAATCTTGCTTGTTGAAGAGTTTCGTCAACCGCTTCATGGCGAACTATCTCTGTAAAGGGTAATTCTGACACTAAATTCTGTCTCGGTGGTAGTGGAAATATTTCTGGAGCGTTTTGACTATTGTCAGCTTCTGTAAATGAGTCTGTAACAATATCAATTAATTCTGCTACTGGTAAATTTCCTACCACAGTAGCAGTCATGGAAGTAGGTTGATACCAGCTTCTATGAAAGTCGCGCATTTGTTGGGGTTGAAGTTGAGAAATAATTTCAGGTGGACCTAATACTGGAGGACGATAGGGTAGTTTTTCAAAAGCAGTTTCAATAGCTTTTCGGTAACAACGACGGTTAGGATTATCTTTTGATCGCTGAATTTCTTCGAGAACAACTGCTCTCTCTCTTTCAAAAGCTTCATCGGGAATACTGGGGTTGAGAACAACTTCCCACTGTAAAGATACTAACTTAGCAAAGTCTTTGGGAGCAGTGGTGATATAAAAGTAGGTGTAGTCTTGGCTAGTAACAGCATTAATTACAGCCCCTTGTTGTTCTACTAAGGGTTCAAATTCGCCACTGGGAAGTTTGGGAGTGCCTTTAAAAATGAGATGTTCTAGAAAATAGGCCATGCCATTGATTGGTTCAGATTCAATTGCTGATCCAACATTAAGCCAAATACTGAGGTTAACGGCTTCAACTGGTAGTTGTTCGGCAATGATAGTTAGTCCATTTGGTAGTTAGTTGCTCGATAGTAGGGGAGTTGATATCTGGGATGCCTGGTTGAATTAGGGTTGAAGTCATTTTGTTTTTTTTTATGTGGGCTGTATTTCTATATATGTTAATCACGAGCGAAGTAATAATTCATGTGATTAAGATTAATTTTTTGCGGTTTTGGTTAAATTTATTGTAAAAAAGATTGTGATGTTGGTATTCCAGTAGAAATATTTGTAGATGTCAATCTGGGAAGGAAGAAGGTCAATTTTTATTTTATTTTTACTGAACTTCGATCTTCTAGCAAGTTGTTAAATGTTGGTGACAGATTGAAGGTGGGCAAATTTTGAGTTATTGATATTCATCGTAAATCACCATGATGTTTGTTCACCTACGTCTCCGATTCATGTCTCGTAGCGTTTCTTGTGGCGAGGTGTAAAAAACAAGTGCCGAAAATTAATATTTTTTTTAATTTATTACAAAATTTCTGAAGTGAACAGTCTCTAAGAATGGGAAATAGTTTATACAATGTTGAAGAATCAAGAGCAAAGTATCAGTTTAGTGGAAATTGCAAAATAAACTGAAGATAGAAGGAAAATTGGAGGAGGCAATAGCTAATTTTCAAGCTTTGCTAGAGGTTAATCCTGATTGTTCATTTTAAATCGATTTTAGTTATTACTTGATGGCAGAAGTGGCTCTACTTTACTTCCAGGTATTGTGAATAATATTGATGGATTGTGGTCAGAGGTGAAAATAATAACTTTATTTATGGATTGTATGAAGCTTACAAAAAATTGCTAGCTACTCATAGCCATAAAATACTTCTCAAGCTAATCACTCTTGATATGGGGCGGGAGAAATAAATTTAGAATTATTTTTAGATGACTGTCAGCAGATGGTCAAAAATATTTTATTGCCTGACAAAAAAGTCAGAAAAGCATAGTCTGTTATGGATTGAAGGAAATTCGATATTTGGATGTTTATCGGCAGCAAAAAGATATTGCTGATTACTTAAACTTTTTGGCTAAGATTTTTCCCCTGCCTGTTTTTTATCTTTAATGTCAGAAATTTAGATGATGTTTTATAAAGTGACTGGTGGGCAAATATGAATAAACCTCAGCAATAGCTCTGATAGAACTTGAAACTGCTTTTCATGCTTATAGAAAAAATCATCTAGATAATATTTTTCTAATTTATTATGAGGATATAGTTAGTCAGTCGAGTAATTTTAAATTATTCTTTGATTTTTTAGGGGCTGAATATCCTGAAAATATTGAGAAAATTTGATCTACTCCCCACAGTTACGGGCAAAAAAATATTCAAGCTTATCAAAATTTTATTCTTCAACTCACACCAGCTTCTCTATATAATCATTTATTCTCTGTCTGTCAAATTGATCATGTGCCACAAAAATATTACCTGGTCAATAATTTCATCTCGCTGGTACAGTAATTCCGGCAAATAATCAAATTTCTATTTCTGCAATATATGCAGTTTATTCTGGTCAAATAATACCAGCAAAATTAGGATTAAGCTCTCCTGCTTATGGTTGTAAGT
>JAJEAQ010000776.1 GCA_022822685.1 Trichodesmium sp. jk18x7bins.61 | reverse complement strand
ATTATAAATTGAAAGTATAAAAGATAGAAAGTAGTAAAATTAGGCGTAAGTTAGTAGCTAAGTATAAGTAGTAGTGCCAAATTATTTATATATAATTTCGGATCTAAGCCTGACAGAGTTAGAAGTTAATTTTGCTTAATTAATCATAAGTATAAACACTCTCTAGCCAATATAGGTTGACAAAAAAATAATCTGTGTGAAAATTTGTTCAACCTCCAAATCAAAGTGGAGCAACGAATTATTAATTATATCAGCCTCTTGAATGATATAAACCTATTTTGATTTCAGGTAAACTAGGTCAATCAAGAATCTTAGCAGTTATAATTTATCTAACTTGAGTAAACAAATTTATTTAAGTATTCATTACTAGAAACTAGAAGAGAATTATTCTGCTTTCAAATCATCCCATTTAGACCCTAGATTTATTAAGTGATTTTAATCACATTAAATCCCTATAAAGCATTACATACTCTATAGGAAAGGTAAAGGATGATAAGAACAGGAAAGAGAAGTGAAGGAAAATAATCAATTCTCCCTTCCTGAATCAAAACAATTTACTCTTTATATTTCGGAAAAATTATGTACAGCCCACTAATAAAAAAAATATAGCCAAAGCTTGTAATGTTAGTATGGATGAATGCGTGGAAGTTCAGAGATTCAAACTAGAAGTTCAGAGATTAACCCAGGAAAATCAAGAATTAAGAGAACAAGCACAAAAATATCAAACAGAAAATCAAGAACTGCAAAATAAACTAACACAATTAAGAGTGCAGTTAGCAACTCTCTCAGAAGACTCTGCCCCTCTTACATCGCCTCTGTCTGCTAACTTGAGATCCCCAGGAGAATCATCCACAACTGTTGTTTTGATTGATTCCTCAGATGCCCAACTAGAAGCGGCTCAAGGTAAACCTGTAGAATTGCTAAATCAATTGCCTAATGGTATGTGGCACATAAAAGCTAACTCAGGAGTCCAAGTCATTGTCAAACCAGAAGCTCTCAAAGTTTTAGCGTAGTATTCAGCAAAAAGGCAGTCTCCAGTAGTTAGCATAAATGTCTTTAAAGTTCTAGCTTTGGGCTTTCAGCAAATCAGAAATGCTCGACTTAATTGAGTCGAGCATTTGACATTTTTACCTAAACAAAACAAGTGATGCTTTCTTAAGCAATGTTACTTATATCAAAGGAACCTAATTCTTTTGGGATAAAGAAAATTGTGTTTTACTTGCCACTGAATTAGTTTCAACAGTTTGAACTAGGGCTGAATGCAGTATTGGAGTTTTAGCGATAGAATTATTAGCTAAGGTAAATAAAGGATTAGATAAAATTCCTGCTAAAGATGTTGCTAAAACTGAAAGAATTAACCCTACTTGTAAAGGACGCATACCGGGAAGATTCCAACGAATAGGAGGGTAATTTTTGAGCACATCCGACATTTCTTGTGGTTCTTTTACTACCATCATTTTCACCACACGAATGTAGTAGTAAATAGAAGCTACGCTAGTAATTAATCCTAGCAAAACTAACCAATATAATCCAGCTTGCCAACCTGCCCAAAATAGATAAATTTTGCCGAAAAAACCGGCTAATGGCGGAATGCCACCTAAAGACAGCAAACAAAGACTTAACCCCAATGTTAATAGTGGATCTTTTTGATATAATCCTGCATATTCGCTAATTCGGTCTGTACCTGTACGCAAAGAAAATAAAATTACACAGGTAAAACCACCTAGGTTCATAAACAAGTAAATCAGCATGTAAAATATCATGCTAGCGTAACCCGCTTCAGTATTTGCTAACAGGCCAATCATCACAAAACCTGCTTGTCCAATAGATGAGTAAGCAAGTAGACGTTTCATGCTAGTTTGGGCAAGAGCCACCACATTACCCAATACCATACTCAGAACAGCCAAGGCCGTAAATACTAAGTGCCACTGTTCCGAAACTAGAGGAAAAGCTGTTACCAAAAGACGAATCGCTAGAGCAAAACCCGCAGCTTTAGATCCCACTGAGAGAAAGGCAACCACTGGAGTAGGAGAGCCTTCATAAACATCAGGAGTCCATTGGTGGAAAGGGACAGCAGAAATCTTGAAGGAAATACCAGCGATCGCAAATACCAGAGCAATGACTAAAGCCAGGGAAACACCACCACCAGAGCCAGCAGCAAGATTAGAGGCGATCGCCGTTAACCGAGTTTCTCCACCAGACAAACCATAGAGTAGGGAAATACCATAGAGAAAAACCGCAGAGCTAGCAGCACCAATAAGTAGATATTTTAAAGCTGCTTCATTGGAGCGGGGATCACGTTTTGTGTAACCAGTCAATAAATAAGAGGAGATACTCAGGGTTTCCAGAGAAACAAAAATCATTACCAACTCATCAGCCCCGGAGAGGAACATTGCCCCCAAAGTAGCCGTGAGCAGAATACACATAAATTCTCCCAATGGAGTACCAGTTTGTTCAATGTATGCCACAGACATCAATATAGTCACAATGGCAGAGAGAGCAATAATACCTCTAAAGACTACACTGAGGGCATCAGCATTAAAGCCTCCTAAAAAACCGATCGTATTGGTACTATCCCATTGAGTATATAAGGCCACAATAGCCACTAAGAGACCTAAAACAGCTGCATAGGGAGTCCATTTTGTAGAACTACGCCCCATGATTAGGTCTCCAATCAGAACTACCAGCAGAGTGATCAGAACTATTCCTTCTGGAAGAATAGTACCTGCATTAAGTTGGGCTGCAATACTAGATAAATCTATCATGTTAGATAATTTGAAGTTTTTGTCGCACCAAAAATTTGGGCTGATTCATAATCCTTTACAGTAGAGGATTTTAACTTGTATCCAGAGATTTTTTTTGTTTTTTATCTGAATGTCATCCTTACTCAGTACTTGTGAATTGTGAGGTGGTAATAGAGTACCTATATGCTAAATCCAGCGATCGCTACTTTATCGATTCAGGCACAAGGCAGATTGTAGAAGAGTTGAGGCGGATTTTCAAATAGATTTTATGGCCTTTTTTCCTTTTGCCCTCTCCCCTCTACCTTGCTCCACAGCCGCTACTTAAAAACCTTTACAAACCTGATGGATGAGGAGAATGTCTAGGATGTTTGAGATTTCTAGAGTGCCTATAGAGCATTAGTTTTCAGCAACTGGGCTGATTGATTTTTGATGGCTGTGCTCAATTAGGTTATAGTCGACGCTCAATATTATTTGAGGCGCCTCTACTTCAGAACCCCCTGTGAGACTTTCACCTCATCTCGGCTCCTAGTTAGTCTGAGTTCTCACTCTGCTCATGTGTTCATAATGATGACAATGGCTGTGGATTGCCTCAAGGTTCCCTGGCTTCCAGTTATTATGGTTGCCATCCTTATGGTGTAGTTCTACCTTATCTCCAGGCATGAACTTTAGTCCACAAGCCTCACATGTATAGCCTTGTTTTTTCAAGACTTTCGCAGTCATTCCATCGTAGAGTTTAGATTCCCGTTTAGCCCAATATACAGTATCTCCGTTGAATGGGGTGTTCTCGCTGGTTACCATAATGTGCTTATT
>JAJEAQ010000483.1 GCA_022822685.1 Trichodesmium sp. jk18x7bins.61 | reverse complement strand
TTTTTTTGTATAGGGGTGGAAGAAGTTGTCTTTTTTTTTCTGTCTCTGGTTGGGATTCTATGTTCAGGGATGTTTTTGTCGGTAGAGTCTGATGGTAGTACTGATATATTGGGGGGATGAGGGTTGATTGGTGTGGGTGTGCCTTGATTTGAATGGGATTTTTCTGCTGATTTATATTGCTTTGTGGTTGTTTTGAGTTTGGTAGTTATGGTGATTTTTTTCGGGACTTCTCTAGGTGAAGGGTGTTTATGGGGTTTGAGTTTGTGTTTGTGTGTTGGTTGTTTAGTTGTTTGGGGTTGGTTTTATGTAGGCTGTTAAGTACTTGATGTGTGTCTGGGGCTGTTATTCTGGGGCGAGTTTGTTGGGAGGGGGCTTGTTTTTGGGCTGGGCGAGTTAAAATTTTACTTCTCCAAAGTAGTTGACTCTTTCTGGCTATCGACAATATTTCGGTTGAATAATGCCCCGTTGTTGCCATCGCACCACTTCGGGAGTCTGTCAATATAATATATCACCTGTAGTGGCGGTATCTATAATTGTGTGAGGTTTGAATCCCCATATTTTTTCCCTTTTTTCGAGCTATAAATTTAGTTAAAAATATCTAAAAATATCCCTAAAATTCTATTAATAGGACTCAATGGAGATAAAACCCCTCTGACATTATCACCCAAGGTTGCCCTACCAGAGCGGCCAACTACTATTACATCATTATTTAGCAAAGTTGGATTAGTCTCCTCATTAACTTTTGCGGAAAAATCTACTGTCACCTTTCTACGAGTAACCGTATCATTAGGGTTAAGGCGAATTAATTCTATTTCTTTAGTTTCTGCTCTGGCGGGGTTAAAACCTCCTGCGGCCAACAAAGCTTGATTAAGTGTACCATTAGGAGCCAGAGAAACTGTTCCAGGCTTAACTACCTCCCCAATCACATTAATTTTGAGATTACCAGGAGAAAAGCTAGATGCTGTAACTTGAGCCACTTCATCTAAGTTGACTTGTTCTGCTACTGGGACATAAATTGTATCTCCCGACTGTAGAACTATATCTTGACTTAAATCACCGCTTTGCAGGAGTTGCCAAAGGTCTACTTTTATTATTTGCTCTGTACCCGCACGAGTTAGTCGGCGCACCTTAATTTGTCTAATATCTGCAGCCGAAGTAATACCGCCTGCCATTTTAATTGCTTTGGTAACTGTATGCAAACTGGCCTTTTGAGGAGATAAAGTATTGCTATCTAGTTTAGAGGAGTCTAGGTTTTCTTCTGTAGCTGAGAGTTGACTTTGCTCTATATCTGTTTCTAGTATATAAGGGCCAGGGCGTGCGACTTCTCCAACCACTGCAATATTGAGGGGCTGGGTATTGATGCCAGCAAAATTAGCACTTGCCAGTTGAGTTGACTCTACTGGATTCACTGCGGTAATACTGGGGACGAATAAAGTATCCCCATCCCGCAGAGGAATATCTTGGCGCAAACTGCCACTTTCAAGTAATTCCCATAGATTAATGTTGATAACTTCTTCTGAGCCATTGAGTTGGGCGCGACGAATTTTGATTTGCCTAATATCTGCTGAAGTTGTAATCCCACCTGCTACCTGTAATGCTTTAGTGACTGTAGGTAGTTGAGTTCCGCTTTGATTATCATTAATTTGACTCAAAATGGGGGAAATAGTGTAGGCACCTGGACGTTGGACTTCTCCAGCGATCGCTATTTTCAATGAACGTGCTGCTAATAGATTCAGGTTCACTATAGATATTTGTAGATATTCACCATATTTTTCTTGAATTAATTCTTTGGCTTCATCTAAAGTCATTCCCTCAACAGAGACTTTACCGATCAATTGTAGGTTTAGAGTCCCATCAATTTGTACTTGATGTTGGCCATTTTTTCCACTATATTCTGGTATATTAAAGATGTCTATTTGAAGGCGATCGCCAGGGCCGAGGGTGTACCCTTTTGAGTCTGGTAAAGGTGTTTCTACTTCAGGAATAGATATTGGCGTTGATGGTGGAGCTAGGATTGGTGGTCTTGATTCTGTACCATCAAGCCCAGTTTCTATTAGTTTTGGTAGAGTTTGATATTCTTCAGAGAGGGATTGGGCCTGTGCCGACGATGATATTCCCCAGAAATTCCAGAATAAAACTATCATCCCATAATTTAGAACGGTAGATAAAGATGACATTTTGCTAATCACATCCACTTGATTTCTAGACTGAATCCTCTCCACCGCGCATCGAAGATTATAGGTGGGGATTCCTTATAGACTTTAACTAGAGCTATTTTCCAAAGACTAGCCAACGTAACCGGGATACGAGCGTGTTTGAGAGGAAGCTTCTGCTGGCCCAACTCTAATAAACTTAGTATCACCCATAATCACAGCGTACCAATATCTCGCACCTATATTGTATGAGGCAGAAAGGTTGGCATTGTAGCGTTGACCGTTTCTAAAAGTTGCTTGAGTGTAATTAATTTGACTTCGCTTCACCACACCTGAACCATTATAGGCAAATTTACTTGTGTAGCGTGGATTTACTTTGACAACTTTTCCACCTAGCTCCTGCCATCTATCTTCTACAAGACTGATAATTTGGCAATGACACCATAAGTGAAAACCAGGCCTTTTCACTGTACCTTTTTTACCTCCTTTAGCTTTCCACCCAGACAGGTTCTCAAAGACAATTACTGTGACACCATTGGTTTTAGCCTAGTCAACGATTGAACCTGCTATTTCTATATTTCTTTTTAAACCCCCCCGTCAGGGCGAGGTCTTTATATGGTTTGACTTACGGTAGAGTTTTTGGCCCTAGCCTTTTTGATCATCCTTGCCTGTTTTGGCTCTGGTTTTCCTTGAACATGACTTAATCATCATACGTCGTCGGTTTCGATGCTCTATGTCTCTAACCGAATTGATAAATTTCCTGGCTTTTACAGTACCATCTTTTCCTACGATTGAGGCACTCCGCATAGTTGTTGATTCCCATGTCTACAGCACAAACTACATCTGATGATTTTTGTTTAACTTTAGCTATCTTAGTTTGTTCATAGCTCATTTCCTCCCCTTGCCTATTTTTTTTTAGCGAGCTTTATATTTTTTAGCTTCCCCGCCGGAGTTGCCCCACACTGAAAATTGAGGGTGTGGAATGGGGTTTATAAAGTGCCGAATTATAGCAGTCGCCAGAGCAGTTAGGAGATAGAAGAGAAGTAGTATTTTATAGATAGGGAGCGATTCGCGTTTCATGTGCGTAGCAAAGGGATCCGTCCCGGACGCCTAATCATGCCCCTACCCTATAGTTACGTTCCGCCGACGCGGAATGAAGTTCTATCTAGAAAATTTTGATTGCTGACGAGATGCCATTGAGTATGTCTGGCGATTAGCGTCCTAACCGTCTTGGCTGTTGCTATACTTCCACACACCACCCCTTATAAATCCAGGCGTTTAATGTGTTATACCAATTACTAAAAACTTTGATGTACGAGAATTTTTTATTTCTAAATACTATATATAGTCGCCAATCCCGGATATTAGGTGATTTGGTGATTTTACCGCTTATTTTTTGCCCCTAGCAAGCATAGCATTCTTTTTGATAATTTGTGTTACACCAAATTCAAAAATTCAATCAGCAAAGTGGGGCAGCGCACCTAGTGTCAGGCAAGATGCCCCACTCAAAATGCTATAATTGGAATATCCATGAAGGAAGTTCTTGCCGTCTCCTGCAGACTTGAGTTGCCCAGAATGTTTTCGGTTGTCGCCGATATGAAACGCTACGTGACATTAAAAGCGCAGTTCTGATCTTAGGAGGCAAGCAAATGCTGAGCTTGTGAGAGCGTTACCTAAAATATCTTAGAGCTGATTGAGCAAGTAAATATTAAAAGGCCAATTTCCAGGCAATACATAGGTTTTAGGTGTGCTGGTTGTTTAGAGCCTAAATTTATGAGAGCTTTGTACCATGAGGGTTTCAGTTCAGTTTACGAATCAGCTCTGATTAATTTGGTCTAAGTATTGATCAAAGTAGAAATTGAAATCATCTTTCGTTACAAGATTGTATTTTATCCCCTCCTTACCTACATATTTTTCGATAATATCCTCTACATGTTCCTCTCCAATTTTCCATACGCCTTCTTTCTTGTAGCTTTTTTGGGCTGCGTTATGTATTGCATCGGAACGCTTTTTAACCATATATTGGGATGTTTTATAATTATAATTACCCATAAGTCCTTTTTCTTTTACAACATCTAATAGCTTATCTACACTCGCCTTGTAATTTCCTCGATGACCTTTAATACGATACGCTCCTTCTCCAATCACCAGTTTTCCTCCTGTTTGATCCCACTCAAATTCATCCCAATCATAATTATCTAACGGTGTTCCTATATTTTTGACAAATTCTTGAAGCCCATAGTCAGAAATTAAATCCATATCTTTGTACATCGTATCTAGCCATGTGAAGGCTATATTTTTGAGGTATTGTTCTAAATCCAAAAAGTGTTTTTTTTCGATTTCCGTTAATTCACCATCGAATTTACCGGAACGCACTTGTACCAGGAGTCTCCAGAGATTGTCAATCCAATACACTGGCAATGTAAACATTTTGAGAGAGTGGGACAATTTCTCGAAGTTTAGCTGAGATTCTTTAAGGCGTTGTTCTATTGTCTCTAGCGAAATAGCTTTCCCAGTACAGTATTCTAGAGTTTTTACCACATAAATAAAACGTAGTTTAAATCGATCTCCAAACTTTCCTTCCTCATCTTGAAATTCTTGCTCTTGCCAGTAACGATCCGATTCAATTCCAATACATAACTTTGCATAACTTTTTTCCTGAGTTCGTCTTCCGCCTGACTCAATATGGTCTTATCCTACTACATTTAGACAACCTTTTACAAAAGGCCCTTGAATCGTCGGCTCTACTGCTGAGGCGCCCTTTAGCATCCTTTGAACAGTGCTTGAACCATCATCATGCAGATTTTTCTTTTGCAGAGTGAATATGCTTCTAAATTCTTCTACATTTGGTTTATTATGTGAGCCACTATCATATTTATTATTTGTTGTCGTTGTTTTGATTGGACTTTTGAATGTTGATAACGGAATCGGTGCCATTTTTTTGAGGCGTGCATACTGTACATTTAGTTCTCCTATTAATTTTTTGGGATTTTAATGGAAAAATGCCACCTGATATTATCATTTGGACTCTGTAAATAAGAAGTGGGATTGAGGATATGACTGTTGTTCTGATTTTGGCGTTGGTAATTTCAAAGATAAATCAAGCAGGAACAGGTACGTCACCTAACTTGAGATAATGAATTAACAGTCTGAGGTTTTGCTTTAGCATCTCTAATGACCTAGAGTAGCACAAGGTTAGACGATGGAGCCTGGCCAAGTAGCATTGTAAACAAGTGTTTTCTCCTTCCCACCTCGTTATATAGATATTACTAACTATGTAATCTCCATCAGATATAAATTCTGAATCAACACGATTACTATCACTTACCCAGAAGTAACGCCAACAAGCAATTCTCCTTCCCAGACGCTTTGCGTTTCAGGGAGCCGACAGGCTCAACGCCTCCTGAAGAATGATAAAAGTCCTGGTACTGCGGTCTCCTAGCACCCAACTAAGAACCCCTGACCGATGTAGGAGCTACTACTGTCCACATCGAGACTCAAGTTTTTTTGAGACACAAAGGTCTGCTATTCATCTAGTTCTACTACTTTTGCTATAAATTCAGAGTCATAGGTATCGGGCCAAAGCTTCCCTACCTGTTTCACTCAATTGATAATGGAGGTGTGGACAATACCAGTGACTCGACTAATCCCCCGGAAACCCATACCATTGACATAGATTTTTAGGCATAGAGCTTTGGCATTCAGGGCAGAGCCTGGTGTGTCATAGAATCCAATAAACTGGGGACTACATTGAATACATATCTAATTTTGCCTGTCTCCTCGATGAGCATTTTTGCGGGTATGTAGGCTGGCACACTCACTGACATTGCATAGGCTATTTAACTCCAAACCTGTCTACTCTTCCATTTTGCCAAACATATCCAAGGCTAGATTAGCTCAGTTCATCTTTACTATTTACCAACCCCATTTTTTTATGTTAAATGACCTAACTTTTCTAGGCTACTAATTATATGATTTACACTTTCTTCTAATGTTTCTTTATCTGTGTAGCAAGTAATTTCTGGGTTGTCTGGTGGTTCGTAAGGATCATCGATACCAGTAAACATTTTGATTTCTCCTGCCCTAGCTTTGGCATATAAGCCTTTAACATCACGTTTTTCACACACTTCTAATGGAGCGTTTATATAGACCTCTACAAAGTTATCATCCATTTCTCTAACTTCATTTCGTATTGCTTTGTATGGGCTTATTGCTGCAGTAATCGTGACTACTCCATTACGACTGAGGAGATGAGCTACAAATCCAATTCTCCGGATATTTATATCTCGGTCTTCTTTACTAAAAGTCAACCCTTTTGATAGATTTTCCCTAACTATATCTCCATCTAATATTTCTACCTTACGACCTCTTTCTTTGAGTTTTTCTGCTACAACTTTGCTAATCGTTGATTTGCCTGCTCCACTTAAGCCTGTAAACCAGAGGATTAATCCTTTTTCCATTTTGATTTGATTTTATGAAGTTTTTACTTGATCTTGCATTTTACTGTAATTCTTGACATCCTCTCCGGCCTGTAGGCGTCAGCCTGTCCTTAGGCAGTAGGCACAGAGATTCCCAGACAACCCTAATCAGACCTCGCCCGCCCCGGCGGGGTTTTAATCTAAATTAAACAAAGACAATTGAATAGGCTTCTGATGGGTTGACGTTTGAGCCAGTCGCGCTCCCTGAAACATCGGATGCTGCTACCTCTGCGATCGTCTGATGCTTTCCTCCACGTCCCCTTGAAC
>JAJEAQ010000678.1 GCA_022822685.1 Trichodesmium sp. jk18x7bins.61 | reverse complement strand
AGGAATTACGCAACGGCACTATGAATAGTGTTAATATTAGTAATATAGACCAATTAATATCATACATATAACGGTAATGCGTAATTCCTGAATACTTAGAAGTATGACATCCTTACCTTTTCACGACTTCAAAATAAGATAGGTTAGCCCTGCCCGCGACATGAATAGCAAAAGGCACACCACTAATTTCAAAAATAAGCGTAGGGGAGAAGGAAAGCTCTCCTATTAGTACTTTTGCCTCTGGCCTCTTCCCTCTTACCTATCCCGAAGGGAGTTGATAATCATTTTCTCAACTGCAGAAGCAGTTGCAGGTGCTAACAACACCCCATTCCGATAGTGGCCTGTTGCCAACAATACATTTTTAAACCCTTGTAAATATCCAACAGCTGGTGCTGCTTGCCCTTCTGGGCGTGGCCGCAAGCCAGACCATTTTCTCGCCACAGTTGCATCTGCTAAACCAGGGCAAAAACTAATTGCTCTCCCTATCACCCGATTTAATAAACTAGGATCAGCTACTGCTTCACCTACATCGTCAGGAAATTCTACGGTTGCCCCTACCCAATATTCATTTTCTGTCACTGGTACAATATGCACATCATCCCCAGTTATTACTGGCTGAAAATCTGGGTTTCCTAAAGGCGATCGCACTTGCAATTCTAAGGCTTGACCTAATACTGGTATAATGGTAAACCCATTACCTTGAGTTGATCTACATTGCAGAGATTCTAATTTACCCCCTTTGATACCCTGTAAACATGGCAATGATCCCAAGCCCGCAGCTACAACTAACCAATCTACATCCTCTAAAATAGGAGCTTTTGTTGTGACATCCAAGCTTTTTGTTTGTATTTGGCAGCAACGATATTCATGACTACCCACAGAGATAGTCTCATATCCTGCAACTGTAACTCCAAAATGGAAATTGACACCGTTTTGTTGGGCAACTTCTACCAAAGCCAAAGTCAAGGCTACTGGATTAATTTGTAAATCTGCTGGGGAATAAATACCTGCTATGACTTCTTGACTTTGGAGTTGGGGGCAGCGATCGCGAAGTTTTGCAACATCCCAAATTTCCAGTGGTAAACCGTCTGCTTTCCGAATATCTAATAACTTTTCCCACTTATCTAGATCATCTCCTGGTAAACATAACTGCAAAATACCCTGACGATTATGAGGAATCGGGCGATTAATCTTTGCTTCTAACTCAGGAATTAAGGTATGATAGCGCTCCACACTAATGTGCCTCATTTTCCAAGGCCTACCTTTGACTTTGTGGCTAATTACTCCCATCAGCACACCTAAAGCAGCACCTGTAGATGCTGTGGCTGGTGCTTGTTTATCTAATACTGTAATTTTTAACCCCTCAATTTGGCTGAGTTGATAAGCGATCGCCGCTCCAATAATTCCACATCCAATAATTACTATATGACTCATTTTTAACCTCGCTACAGGAAAATCTGGAGTAAAGCTTCAAAGGGAAAAGGGAGCCGCTTAATTACCCTAACATGATCAGGACTTACACATTTTTGGGTGGTAAAGGCTATATATACTGTTCCCCTCTAATTTTAACTGACTATATATATAGTGCTTTTGCCTAAGTCCTGATGATCTAACTTCCTATTCGTGACGCTCATACACGCTCAAGCTAAACCGAAGCGTGTCAGCTTCTGATGTCTGCTTGAGACGGTCATAACTTCCTTTATGGATATTCTCGTTACAGTGTTTTATAGTGAGCTACGCGAATAGCCTCACTTTTTTTGTTGAATATTTGATTTTTAGAGATAGCATTTTCGACCCAACTTTAACTGTTTTTTGGCACTAAATCCAAGAAATTGTCAAAATCTGCGACAGCTTTCTGATAGTTACTAAGAGCTTGCCCTTTGTCACCTTCTGCTGCTGCAACGTCAATTTCTTCTAAGTCTTCAAATACTTCTTTTGCTGCATTCAGCACAGGTTTTTTGTCTTGTGGCAATAGTAAACTTTGGGTAAAATAATTAGTCTTGCTCCCCAACTCTCCTAAAGGCCCGTGAATAAAAGTATCTACATCTACCCATTCACCTTTTTGGATTAGGGTTTCGAGTTCATCTATGCGATCGCGTCAAGCCAGGATTCCGGATGTATATTGTTCAATTTGTTGTAATTGAGCATCTGAGTAGGTAGGAGGTGGAGTAGGAGAGCTACAACTTACCAAAAACGCTACTAAAAGCGCCATCATCCATGCTACTATTGAGCGTTTGTTAAATATCATCTTCATTTCTTTGTTCAGGCTAATTTAATATTTTTCATTGTGACTATCTTCCCCAACTATTACCGTCAAGTTTAGTTGAAATTTCCAACCTCTCAATTTGCTGTTGAGCATTCATCCTGACGCAATTCAAGTCACCCGACAGGGCGTACCTTATAGCAAAGGCTAACGGCCAACATTAAGATCAAATTATTGGTGTTTAGTAAAATTCTGTCAAGTGCTTAACTCCCCTTGGCTCGAAGGCTTCTGTCTTCGGCTAAAAAACCTTGAGCGCCTTTCACTTCTACCCAACAAATGTGGTGATGATGGGCACTCCCGGCGGGTTGAAACACTTATCAGTTATATGGTGTATGGTTGGGGACTAAAACCATATTCTAGCAGTACTTTTGCCTCTGGCCTTTTGCCGAGGAGCGAAGGTTGTTGACATACTCCCGACGGTGCGTGATTGCGACACCGCGGGATTCTTCTTTGAGCCTGTCGCCGACATGTGGCGAGGTGGCTCAACCGATAAACCCCCCCCCCTTTAAGGGCGGGGTTTTGATTGGGGTTTTGACTCCTGGTGATGTCCTCCCCCTGTATTGATAATTGATAATTATAGGGTTTAAAGTCTCTCCTGTTCAGGAGAAAAAAATCATTTATATTTTCCTTTTGGTCAATCCTCTTATTTTCAGAATCAATAATTAATTATTGTCAATTGACAATTGTCAATTATTAAGTGTGTGTCCGAAAACATAATGGTGGATCTCATCCCGAAACTCCTCTAACGGGAGAGCGCTTCTTTGAGCGCCAATTTGTTAAAAATAGAGACAATAATTTTGGCAATAGGAGTATATTTACTAACTTCTAAACTGTTTTTCTACTAGATTTACCAAAGTCTCTCGTGGAACAAAACGAGTGACATTAACAATGATCTGATTTAACACACCTCCTGTCACAACATTAGACTGATTTTTTTCTAAGGCTTTAAGAGTATCTCGTACAACCTCTACTGCAGAGGTTAGTTTTTGCATTGAAGTTCCTCCAGCAGAACCAGGAAATCCTGCTCTCTGGACAAAATCTGATTCTGTCGGCCCTGGGCAAAGAGCTAAT
>JAJEAQ010000437.1 GCA_022822685.1 Trichodesmium sp. jk18x7bins.61 | reverse complement strand
ATTTCTTCGACTTCTCCTTCTATAATTTCTATTAACTATACCATCCTGCAAAGTTTGTGGTGGAATAAAAGCCCCTGATGTGACATATCCATTATTCAAGTAGAGTTGAGTGACTTCTGCTTGTGCTTCTAGTAATTCTGCAAAATAAATTGGTCTACCTGCAAAAGGTTCTAGAGCTTCTGCTAATTCTGTAGAACTAAAAACTATGCTGCCTACAACGGCAAATTGAGTTACAGTAATTTTTCCGGGAATTTGCAGAGGGGGTGATTGGGGAGATGGAGATACAGGAGGCGGTTGGATTAAATCATCTGGTGATGGTAATGGTTCTAATTGTGGTAAAGGTTAAGGACTAGGGTTAATTGGTCTGGGAGTTACTTGAGTAATAGCAGGTTGATTGACAGTAAAGTAGGACACAAAAATTAAACTTATGATCCCAAAAGTCATATTCGGAGGTTGAGGATTTTTCTGAGCAAAAAAAAATTGCCCATCAAAGTTATAAAATTTCTTTTATATTTTCCTTTCATGCTTGGCTTTTAATACCCAAAATAATTTTTTATGGGTGTATGAGTCACCCTTAATTGGGTTATTTTATCCATAGTTATGCTTATTTTTTTATCTATTTTCCTCAGATCAAATCCAGAAAATAATTTGAAATTATGAAATTGATATCAAGTTTGTTCGTAGTTGGGCTTTAGTCCTATATTGGAATGAGAGGCTAAAGCCCAACTACAAACCAGGATCATATAACAACTGTAGCTTTCAGTGTTTTGCTTGGTGAAATGAAAACTTTTTAGGAGGTAAGCGATCGCCAAGGGTGACTGAGGTATCATCAGTAAAAAGATAGCAACTAGGATGGAGCAATTGTGGATTAGCTGAATTAAGGATAGTCGAGGCAGATGTCGGCTTAACTGTACCTTTTTCAGTCATTACCCAACCTTGAGCCTGATGAATTTCTGGTAAATTTTGAGTTTCTTGTCGATGGTAAATTTTTACTGGTTGTTTATGATCAGAAGTTAAAATTCCTGTGTCTCCCTGTTTCTCCATGTTTGTGTTTTCTTCCCATCCCACTGTTCCTCTTAATACTGTCAATTGTTGAGTGGGAGCTGGCGGTAGACCACCTCTACCTGTAATTACAAGCGAGCTACCCTCTTTTTGTGCTTGGGTTAACGTACATAAATTTTGCGCCACTAATGACTGGGCATCAATTACTTTTGTGGATAATCTTACCACTCCCTGAGTGGGATATACTTGAGTATTGAGGTTTACTGTACCATCAATACCTAAAGCAGAGGTAGCAGCAATTTGACTACTATTGTCCAGAAATACTCCCTCTGCATTAATGGAAATATTAGCACCTCTACCTTCTACAGCATTAGCACTAATACTGCTGTTGTCTAAGCCGATGATGAATTTAGCATCAATATTAATATCCCCACCTGTGGCAGTATTGGTGGCATTGGTGGTAATTGCACTATTATTTTCTAACTTAATTTCAGAAGCTTGTAGAGTAATGTTGCCCTGGTTTCCGGCCGCAGTTTCAGTGCTGGGAGTACCATTATTCAGTTGAATAGATGGGGCATTAATATTAAGAGAACCTGCTACTTCACTGCCAGAACTACTGACAGTGATGCTACCCTGGCCTTCTACTCTCAATTGTGGTGTATTGATGGTGACAGAGCCAGCATTACCATTACCACGAGAACGAGAAGCGATCGCTGTTTCGGCTCCATCTGTGTCAATATTTTCCCCAGGAAATTGGGCTACTCGGTCTTTAAAACTGATATCGCTGCCAGATAGAGTAATAGGTGAGTCAGAATGAATCGTAATAGTTCCCGCATCGCCATCACTAAAACTAGAGGTCAAGATTTGAGCGCCACTGGTGAGGTTCAGAGTATCTACATTCAAGGTAATACTACCACCGGAAAAGTTACTCCGACTTCTGGCCGTCACAACAGCAGCATTGATCAAATTCAGATTAGGAGTAGTAATATTTAGACTACCTCCATCTTGTGTTGCTCCTAACTCAGTGCTAGCAGTAATCGCGCTGGAGTCTCCAGAAATTGAATTTACTCCAGATAGAGTAATACTTTCAGTTGCATTAATCGTCAAATTTCCGGCTCTGCCATCTCCAAATGTGCTGGCGCTGACTTCAGCTCCATCTAAAATTGTTAAACGTTCTGTTTCAATGAAGGCGTTGCCACCATCTCCCCTACCTACACCAAGAGACAAATCTTCCAAATTTTCCACACTGGCAAGGATACTACTAGGGAGTCTACCATCATTAGAACGACCAATCAGTTCAATTTCAGTTGCACGTAGCGTCAGATATCCACTTTTGCCCAAACCAGATGTACCTGCTCTCACTTGTGATCCGTTTCTGAGGATTAAGCGATCAGTGTCAATAGTTAAATTTCCCCCATTGCCTGTTGCATTTGATCAAACTGAAGTAAACAAACTACTCGGAAGTTGACCACTGGGAGTAGTACCATTCATGTCAATTTCTGTAGCTGTGACTGTCAAATCTCCACTTTGATCTGCACCAAATGTGCCACTACCTATTAATGCTCCGTCTTTGAGTTGTAGACTTTGAGTATTTACGAGCACGTTTCCTCCATTTCCTGTTGCACCCACAACAGTTGTTAAGATGCCACTGGGAACTTGACCGCTTAAGCTCTGGATTAGGGGTGATATTTCCGGGAATAAATTCTCACTTACAGCATTACCAGATAACTCTATATCAGTCGCATTTACTGTGATATTTCCTCCTTGGCCAGAGCTAAACACTGCGGCTTGAATTATTCCTCCATCTCTCAATATAAGACGTTCGGTGTCTATTGTTAAGTTACCTCCGTTTCCTGTCGATCCCACTGCTACTTCAGTACTAATACCACTCACAAACTGCCCGTCTGGTGAAAGACCTATTGCTTCTATTTCAGTGGCATTAACTGCAATATTCCCCCTCTCCCTTCACTGGCAGTCGATGCTACTATTAAGCCTCCTTCTGTCAGTCTTAGACTTTGGGCATTAATTTCTATATTTCCTCCATCTCCTGTACTGAATGTGTTCTTATTCCTATTAGCACTAGCATTAATGAAACTGTTACTAATTTCTACATCCGTAGCATTGATTTGTATATTTCCACCTTGCCCTTGACCAAAAGTACTGGCACTAACTTCGGCTCCATTTTTGATCGTGAGGCGATCGCTATTAATTAAAATTTTGCCACCGTCTCTACTACCAATAGCCCCAGGAACTAGGTCTGATAAATCTTCCACAGAGGCTTGAATCTTACTAATAAATCGACCATTTGCAGAGCTACCAGTGACTTCGATATCTGCTGCTGTTACTGTTACATCTCCACTTCTTCCCTCGCCAGAAGTTCCGACTCTAACTTGCCCCCATCTTTTAGGGTTAAATTTTGAGTGTAAATTGTGATCTTTCCACCTTGGCCTCTGGCTCCAAATAGCACTGATGTAAAGAAACTACTTGGTAACAACCCGTCTAAAGAAGTACCGCTAGCTTCAATCTCAGTTGCCTGCACTGCTAATTCTCCACTGTTGCCTGGGCAAAATGTCCCTGCTCCTATTTGCGCCCCTTCTCGTAAGACGATGCGATCGCTATTAACTATTAATTTACCACTATTTCCTGTTGCTTCTGGTATAACTATCGCCAATACTGCACTAGGAAACTGACCACCCAGGGCTTGTAAAAGTAGTTCTTGTTGAGGAAGTGTAGCTTAAAATGCAATAGTGCCAATAGCTTCAATTTCCCTAGCGTTGACAGTTAAATTACCACCTTGCCCAGCACCGAAAACGTTCGCTCCTAGTTGTCCCCCATTCCATAGTTTCAAGGTTTGGGTATTAATAATTATGTCTCCACCAGTGCCTGTTGCTCCATTTAACACATCTGTAAATAAACCACTAAGATTTAGACCATCTGCTGACACACCAATCACTTCAATCTGATTAGCATTCACTTTCAATTCACCACTTGCACCCGCACCAAATGTAGCTGTACTAATCTGTCCTCCATTTGTGAGTGTTAGATGTGGAGTATTTACTGTCACAGTTGCAACAGGCAGTGGTGCATCAACACTCACATCGGCATCCACAAAACTGCCATTTATTTCTAATAACTCAGCAGCGTTCAATGAAATAGAGCCCCCTGGTTGAGCAGCTAAAGTGTTAGCAATAACAGTTGTACCTTCTGTGACACTCACCCCTCTTCCTTGTATTGAAATGTCGCCACTGCCTTTTCCACTCACATCTACAACAGCATTGTTGATTTGTATATTCTCAAAATTTTCTACTTCAGAATAATTCAAGGCATAATTATTCTCTGTATTATCTAACCTGACTAAACTGCTATCTCCTACACTACCTAATTCTATTCTGCCTTGTTTTGTTACCATTTTTCCACCATCAATGACAACATTTATTCCTACAAACTCTATAGTTTCTCCTTCTGATACTTGCAAACCTACTACTTTTTCATAGGTTGGTTGATTAACAATATTTCCTCTAGCTTGAGTTGCTAATTGATTAAAAAATAACGCTGAAGGCTCTACTGATAATAAGTTACTATTTCCAGGATGAGCAGCACTAAATACTCCATTTTCTCCTGACCTAATTTCATTGACTGTTGTCGCAATAAATGAACCTCGAAGAGCTAAACTAGCATTAGGTCCGAAGAAAATTCCGTTAGGATTGACTAGAAATAAATTTGCTTCTCCTAATACTCCTAATTTTCCTAAAATATTGCTAGAGTTATTACCTGTTATTCTGGTTAGTATATTTTCAATACCTGCTGGATTCAAAAAATAAACGCTTTTTCTTTCCCCTATATTAAATTCTTGGAAACTGTGAAATAAATTCGACCCTCTGACTGCTCCACCTTCAATTTGTGCTTTGATTTGGTCAACCCTTTTAATTACTGAGTTTTCTTTGCCTAGTGTCCCGTCTGGAATTATTTGAGCATTTCCCAGGCTTTGGCAAAATAAGGTAGGTAAAATTAGCCCGATTCCAGATGTGGAACTGAGCTAAACCAGCAGAGATTTTAATTTCATAGTTATCTAATTAATATAGTTAAAGTTACTAAACTAATAATTATAGCAACTCCACTTAGTTCCCGTTAAAAAAATATTGGTATTTCGTTGCGATGCACTGCTTAATTTATATTATATTCCGTTGAATACTTATTAATCAAAAATGGGATTGTGTAGGTTGGATTGAGTCACCCGAAACCCAACATCATGTATGTTTTTTTTAGTTTCCTCTCACTTTACCAACCTACTTTATGATAGCTATAGCGCTTCGCGCTGGTATAGTTATAAAAAACTTCAACTTCCTTCGGGATAGCTTGAGGGAACAGGCAAGAGCGCCGAGATCCCGCGTCGACGAAAGGGGCAAGGGAATGGGTAGGCTCGAAAGGCAAAAGTACTATTAGAAGAGGGTTTGAGTCTCCCACTATTTCTGTTGATTTTTGAACACCAGTAGCTAGAAAAGTAGTAATAGCTATTCTTAATATTCTTATCTGAATTTCGACTCTATACTCAAACCCATATGGTATGTTTTTGCTATCTTCATTACAAAAGTGATGAAGATTGATGTAAACTATCAAGCTGTCCAATAACAGATGTAGGCTTGAAAGTAAAGCGGATATAAAAAGTCTTTGATGCTTCTTGTACTTTTAATACTTTCCCATAAATATGTTCACTCATAAATGATGTGTTGTCAGGGTTCAATAAATTAAGCTGTATATTACTATGAGGTAATGGCATTAAATCCGTTGAGGCATACTTATTCATCTCGATCTCTGCTCCTCGATGAGAAAGCCTGACCAAATTTCCCTTAAAAACAGTATTACTAATATGCTTACCTTCTACTATTAAATAAAAGACAGGAATTGCCTTTTCTAAAGGCAATAATATTTCCTCTTCTTTAGGTAAAAACGGATTATATTTACCACTATCACCAATACCTCCTACTTCATAAATATTGATGGGAGTACTAATTCCTTTAGGTTTAATTTCCTTTTTACTATCTATTCTTAATTTTGAGATGCCAACAGCTTCTTTGGTAGCATTAGAAATCAAAATTTGATTCCCAGTGGCATAAGTTTCAATCCGAAAAGCCCAATTAACTTCCCAACCTATTGCAGTATACTCAGTATGTTCTTCAGAACCAATATTACCTACTACAGCATCCCCTGTATTAATGCCAATACCCATTTCTAAAGTAGGCAATCCCAGAGATTTCATTTTTTTATTGATGGAAACCATTTCTAATTGCATTTCCAAAGCGCAAGCTACAGCTCTTTCGGCATCATCTTCCCTGACAATAGGATCATCAAAAAGAACCATTATTCCATCATCAAGCAGCTTATCAATAGTGCCACCATATTTAGTAATAATTTTTAATATATCTTTGAGATAAGTATTGATAATCTCTACTACATCTTCTGGAGATAGTTGCTCTGAAAGAGCGGTGAATCCCCTTAAATCAGAAGTTAATATAGTAATACATTGCCTTTTACCGCCTATTTTTAGTCCTTCTTTACTTTCTAATAAATTACTAACTATTTCATTGGAAAGATAGCGGGCCAAGGTTTTTCTCATCACACCAGCAGTACCAGCAGCATAACCTGTAATCGCAAAAGAACTACCTGCTATTGCTAAGAGAGGCGGTACAACAGGAATCCACCACCCCAAAGTCAAGGCAATATATGTACTACCAAATAATATCAGAGCTTCTAAAGTTAAATATTTAGATAAAGTTAATGATAAAAATTTTTTTGTTTTATTTTGCCACTGCCATGTCAATGTAGCTCCAACTCCAGACCAAATAAAAATCCATAACCATTCTTGAGGCTCAGACCAAGTTTGAATTAAGGGACGTTCATTGAGGGCTGCACTAATAATTTGACTAATTAAATTGGCTTGCACTTCTACTCCTGCCATTGGTTGTGACAAGCCTAACAAACTACTACTATAAGGTGTATAAAATAGATCGTTGAAGCTTTCTCCCACTTTACCAATTAGAATGATGCGATCGCGCCCCCAACCTGAAGGTACTCGCTCCTCAAGAATATCAGTCAGAGAAACTGTTTCAAAATGACCAGTCTGCCCCCGATAGTTGAGCAGTATCTGATAGCCACTTGCATCAGCTCTCACATAACTACCATCATTTTCTTCAAAGGGAGTAAATAACTGATTTCCCAAGCGCCAATTATCAGTTCCCTCTACTCCTTTTGGTTGAATATTTTCCTGATCTAAATAAAGCAGTGCTAAGTAAAGGCCAAAACTATAGATAGTTTCCCCTTGTTGATTCTCTAAGTAAAGTAAAGCTCTTCGGACTCGGTTATCTGCATCAATAAGTACATCATTAGCTCCTACTTGTCCTTTTTTTTGCTAAAACAGGTGGTGGTGCTACTCCTTCTCGTCGTTCATCACCCACTACCTTCTGGATACCGACTAAATTAGTCGTCTCTTGAAAAAATTTTTCTAATTTCTCATGGCCGAGGTTCACTGGTAAATCTTGGTAAATATCTTTACTAATAGCCCTCGGCTGCATCGCTTTGAGTTTTGTGAGTAGCGAGGCGTATATTTCATCGGGCAGAATTGCTTGACCTACTCTATGTACATCTGCTTCATCAATACCAACAATTACGATCTTTTTATCCTGTGCTGATGAAGGTCTATTCCGTATATAAAAATCGAATGTGCCCCACTCCCACAATTGTAATATTCCGGTTAGGCGTAGTAATATTACTAAAATGGCTACCCAGGGAGTGGTTATCCCAACCCCGTGTCATTGCCAGATCAATAATTTAACTCTTGCTCCTAGAGAATCATAATCAGATTTCACTAAGGGTTTCTCTGTATATTTGTTATTCAGGTAATTTAACAATTGCTATTACCTTGTGGTAGCTGCTATTTGTTGACAACATCAAAGACTTGACTATCAGCAATTTCTCCTAGCCTTACTGATTCTAACAGTTCTTTCCAAGCATTAGGATAAGCTTCCCGATATTTTTCTAGTATTGCGATAGTTTCGTTCCAAGCTGATGATTCAGCATAGAGTCTAGCCTGTTCTAATGGTTCTTCCTGCAATTGTGTCAATTTAGCTTCTACCTCTGGCGCTAGAGAAGTACGTCGTAACCATCCATTGACATAATAGTCTAAACTACATTGGTTAGGAGCGCAAATTATGCCAAAGTGCCAAACGTAAGTATTATTAGGTTTTAATGCAACAGTTTTTGGTAAACTGACTTTCACAATTCCAGCAGACTTAGGTAGAGATATGCTGGTTTTGTACATTGGTTCTGTAACTCTATTAGTCCAATCATATAGTCTGGTCAGGTGGCCGACCCCAGTCGGAGCTTTCATGTAGCTTTAGCTAAAACGAGAATCACTCCTCTCCCCTCCCCTTTGAACCGTGGGTGACAGTTTCCCATCATTCCGCTCCAGCCTCACAAACAGCCCTTAACTTTTGGT
>JAJEAQ010000614.1 GCA_022822685.1 Trichodesmium sp. jk18x7bins.61 | reverse complement strand
TCCCGACGCTCCCCAGGCGGGAGAGCGCTTCTCCGAGCGCCAGTTTGTTAAATACAAAATATCTTCTACATTACCAAATTCCGATAATAACCATTTGCCATCTTCTGTTTTGGTAAATTGTTCTAAATGATTTCTATATTGATCGATCAAAATATATTCCTGACAGCTACTTATACTGCGGTAAGACTCAAATTATTTCCCTCGATTATAACTTTCTGTAGAGTTTGATAATACTTCTGCAATTATTAGGGGATTAGTAATAGTATCTCTTCTACCTTCAGCATACAATAAAGGAGTAGCCACAACCATGAGTTATGGATAAGTATAGAGTTTAAGTGCAGGTATCCATAAGCGGAAATCACTCATAAATACTCGATAAGACTTCCCTTTGAGTGCATACTTCAGTGCTGTATAAAAGTTGCCGGAAATTAAATTGTGATTGGGTGTGCCTCCAAGCAGAGGAATGATCTGACCCTCGTGATATTCATTTCTAAATTATGATACTTTTTCCAATTTTAAATAGTCATCTGGAGAGTAATATTTTTGCTCAGTTGCCTGCGTCAATTTTTCCTCCTATTCTAATAACTGCTTGAGTTGTTGTTGCTCCCAAAGTAACTGATATAAACCTGGTTGCTGTACTAATTCTGTATGACTTCCTATTTGCACAATCTTCCCTCTATCCATAACAAAAATCCTATCAGCAGTCGCAGCAGCAGACATTTGATGAGAGATAAAAATCACAGTTTTCTTTTTAGTTCCAGTTGATAAATTTCGCAAAATATTTGTTGCTGTTTGATTATCTACGCTCGACAGTGCATCATCTAAAATAAGTATTGGAGCATCAACTAATAACGCCCTAGCTAATGCTGTTCTCTGTCGTTGTCCCCCTGATAAAGTAATTCCTCTTTCTCCAACTATTGTTTCATATTGTTGAGGAAAATTGAGAATTTCTGCATGAACTTGGGCTTGTTGTGCAGCAAATTCTATTTCTGTTTGTTCTGTTGATGGGTGGCCATAACGGATATTATTTTTAATAGTTGTACTGAAGAGAAAACTTTCTTGAGGAACGTAGGCGATCGCCTTGCGTAAATCTGCCAATTTTAGTTGAGTCACATCATAGCCATCTATAAATAATTGGTCAATATCAATATCTAAAAGTCGAGGTAATGTATTTGCTAAAGTTGATTTTCCCGAACCAATCGGCCCAACAATCGCAATAGTTTCTCCAGGTTTAATCAGAAAATTAACGTTGTCGAGAGCTGCTGTTTTACTGCCTGGATAAGTGTATGTTAATCCTCGGCTTCTTACCCAACCTTTAACTAATTTTTGGAAAACCAGAGGTGATTCGTGATCTTTAATTTTGGGCTCAACTGTAAGAATAGCTTCTACGCGATCGATACTGACTTCTCCTCTCTGATAAGCAGTGATTGTAAAACCTAATAATGCAGTGGGGAAAACTAAACGCTCAACATAAATAATTAAAGCTACAAAATTACCAACTGTTAATTCACCAGTTTCCAGATAAATTGAGCCATTAGTTAGCAATATTAACAAGCTTAAATTTGCTAACCCAGTGAGGATAGGGAAAATAAAGTTACGAGTTCTAGCTAAATCTAAATTTACTTTTAAAAGTCGTTGATTATAATCACTAAAAGCCTGCCGTTCATTTTCTTCTTGAGCATATATTTTGATCAGAGAAATACCGTTCATATCCTCTTGAATCAGATCGCTGATATTAGAAAGTTCTTCTTGGACAACTAATTGTTGATTTCGCAGTTTCTCGCTAAACATTTGTACCAGTATTAGCATAAAAGGATAAACAGAAACTGCTAATAAAGTTAACCGCACATTAATAGAAAACATGACTGGCATAGTTAAACAATAGGCAAAAAATGTATTAGTAATACTCAATACTGCAAAGCCTAGTAGTCTGCGTATATTATCAACATCACTTGTAGCGCGGTTGATTAAATCCCCAATTGTATGATTACTGAAGTAAGATGGTTCTAATGTTAATAGTCGATTAAAAATCTGTTGCTTGAGGTCAAATTCTACCTGTCGCCCCACTCCAAATATGAGAATGCGGGATATCATTCTAATCACCCACATAAAGGAAGCAAAAATGACAATTGCCAACACATAGTATAAGAATTCATTAAATTGGGTTGCTACTTCCAAATCATCTATTGCTTGGCTAATTAATTTAGGAATATATACTCCCAAAGCATTAACTATAAATAAGGAAAGAATACCCAATAATGATTTACGCCAGTGGGGACGTAAGTAAGTAACTAATTTTCGGAGTCGTAGTTGAGAAGATTGAGCCATAATAATTATAGATTTTAGATAATGCTGCTCAGTCAACGACCTTTGCAGTTAGTAATTAGCAGTCTGGAAGGAGAAGCTAGAAAAATCCTCACCCTTTCTGCCTAATGGCTTTAATACCGCATCATTACCCACAATGTACCTAATTGGTTGGGATTTATAGATGCGCAGTAGTTTCCCTTCGGTATCCCTATACTTTATTCTGTTGTGCTTTCTTCAAAGTAAATAGTTGACTCTCCCTGCTCTGTTTTGGCTGTCACCAACATGAAAGGCGCAGCTTGTCGTAAAGTCTAGAGATGGGGATTATTGGTTTTACAATGCCATCATCTAGTAGAGTCTCCACTGACATATTATTAAAAGCTGTTAGTTATTGCTAAAAACAAGCTGCATCCAATAAATATATCCATGGTCAAAGTCAAATTAAAATTAAAATAAATTACAATATAAAAATTATAAATTCTCTTATTTTTGACTGTCTTGCTCAGCTTTCCCTTGTAGAAGGGCTGTATGCAGAACCTGCGTCTACACTTTGTCAAGCTCCTTACTTTTGTCGATAGGAGGCCTCGGCGATGTATGGCTTAACTTCTTGACATACTCACTCCGTGGCGCTGACGCGACAACGC
>JAJEAQ010000426.1 GCA_022822685.1 Trichodesmium sp. jk18x7bins.61 | reverse complement strand
GAGTTTGTGTTTGTGTTTGTGTGTTGGTTGTTTGGGGTGGGTTTTATGTTGACTGTTAAGTACTTGATGTGTATCTGGGGCTGTGATTCTGAGGCGATTTGATTGGGAGGGGGCTTGTTTTTGGCCATTTTGTTAATAAAGCTTGAAAACCATTGTTGTGTAAGGATTGTAGCCATTTATTTACCAAAGCACTGGGAATTATTGCTCTGTCTTGGTTGGAGCGATTTTTTCCATCTATTTAGGGACAACTCTATTATTTAATCTATTTAGGGACAACTCTATTATTTAATTGGATGGGATCTTGTGTCCAGACTAAAACTTGTTTTCCTAGAAGTTTTTCTAGTAGTTTCTGTGTTGGCCTCACAGATATAACATGAGCAATTCCTTTTGCTGCCATTCTGATGACTTGTCCTTCCACCAATTCCACTCGTTCTTGTGAGTCTAAAATCCCTGTTTCAACCATCCGATAATATTCATCAACTGTCCACAGACGCAATGTTAGAAAAGTTTCTGTATTCTGTTGTTGTAGTTTATTTTTCATTATTAAGCGGACATGATATAACCTTTTTTTTGACGTTTCTGAGCCGTTTTTTGTTCAGTGGTCTCAAGATTCAATTTTTGGATAGTGGGAGCATATTGCTCTCATGCTTGATGCTCCCAGTACTGTTTCAATTGGCCTCATTCCTTCTTCCTTCCTTTAAACAACTCGACAGACAAAGCTCAGAGTTGCCCAACTATTAATATCTAAAGTCCAATCATCAGTTGATAATCCACTTGATGCAACACCAGATTGACTAGCACTTTGTAAGTCCTCTAAAACTGCTTGTGCTACTTTTAAAGGACTCAATACCTCTTTAATTAGTCTGTCATCTCTGACTTGACGCATCTCACCATTCAGAGCTGCAATTGTATTCCTGAATGGTTTGTTGCTACATATAATCTGAGTTTCTGTCAATCCTTTCGGGCCGATTAGCCGCCATCCAAAAGATTCTGTCTCTCTGGGAAACTTGCTCATCACAGGAGGCATATTTACGCTATTTCCAGGAGAAATAACTAGATCTGTTTCTGTAGATTCGGCATTATTCCAAGCTTGATCTGATAGAGTAGGATGTAGAAGCAGAATGCGCCCACGACTGTCTAAACTGAATAATAAGAAATAGACAGGGCGATCGCCGTCGTTGTACAACCGACATTGAATGCGACTACTAATAGGTAAAGATATTAATCCTTCAGGAGTTCCAAAGTTGGCCACACCTTCTTGATTCGTTTTTAGTCTGGCTCCATCACTGACTCCCCAAGTCTCGCGGCGCATCACAATTTTTGCTTCCGGAGTGATAGTAGCTAAGTTAGCTCTGACTTTAATTTGAGTAGAGCCTTCATTATTAGTTAACCGTAATATCTTAGCTGCTAGTAAAGTTTTTAATTGGGAACTTAACCTTTGTACTGCAACCTTGACTGCTTCTTCTCCTTCTCCTACACTATTGGGTATTAGTGCCTGACCAAGAGAAAACAGAGCATAACGACCTTGATACATAGAAGGTAAAGGAGTAGAAGGACTTTTAGCAATAGTTGTTTCCAGAACTCTACTAAAGGTATAGTCTGCACCTTGGGTACTTGCCACTACCTTAACCTTAGATATTGCTGAAAATCCACTGGTGGCATCTACTCGCTCAATTCTTTCCAAATTGGGATCTAAAGCAATCACCAAATCTATTGCTCGTGGCAAAACACGAATCTTTTCTCGGACTAATTCTCCTACCAGAAGTTGCGGATTTGGAGGAGAAGATTGTTGCTTAGTTTTTTGTATTTGGCTGTCTGAATTTTCCTCAGCAGCCTGAAACTGCTGTGACTCGCTATCTACAGATTTTTGTGAGTTATTAGTTTCTATAATTATCGAAGCTTTGGCCTTTAAACCAGTTCGATTCCGAATTTGTAGTTTAAGTGTAAAATTATTTGAGTTGAAATCTGAACCCGGTACTATTGTAAATAGTGAATTGGATTTTACTGTCTCAAGAATACTAATTGGCAATCCTCCTAACCAAAGGTTTGCTGATTTACCTTGATCTTCTACTGAGGTGACTACACCACTAGCAGGTAGTGATGAGGGAATCAAAAATATTTTGATCACCCATCCCTACTTGAGTTATACTGGCTACTTCTGTCGATTGGGCAATTTGCCTTTTTGTTGCTTCTTTAAATTCTGGTTGTTGATAAGGCCCTGTTAATTTCTCTACAAAGCTAGCAGCCCTTGAGAAACTAACTTGTAGTTTGGTTGCAGGGGTTGTAGACCAACAATTTTGGGTTATAGCATAGGTGAACAAACCTGAACTAAAACCATTCCAATCAATTTCGGTTGCAAATTGGTTCTCTTTACTAGCATGAAGAATCACTCCTGGTAGTTGATGTTTATATATTGGTTCTTCCTTGTCTAAATTCTGGCGATCGCGCAGTTGTGTTTGCATCGCTTTCTCTTTAATATTAATTTGCTCTGTGGCCGAAATTGGTCGAGAGCGAATTCTCAGAGAGCCTTGCAAATTATTACCAGGATGGACATAGCTAGTATCTAGCACAGTAACTACTTTTGTTGTCGGTAGCGATCGCAACAGTAGCCAGAGAGTCTCTTCTAGTACATCATTTATTGCTCTACCTTCTTCATTAGGTGGCACCCCATCTACTGGCACTAGAGTATTTTGAAATATTGGTTTTGAGGCACTTAATTCAGTCTGTTGATCCTCATCAATCATTTTACTCACACGACTACCATAGCCACTAAAGTGAAAGAAAACTAAATCATCTGGTTGAGCTTGATTGACTAGATGACTAATGAAGGCTGTTTCTATATTTTCTCTAGTAGCTTGTTTATTTGTGAAGCTAAGAATATCGGTTGATAAAAAACCAAACCGATGAACTAGCAACTCCTGTTGCATCTCTACATCTGTGATACACCCAGATAGAGCTGCATTTGGATATTCATTAATACCTACTAGAAGTGCTAATTTACGTCCAGTAGTTTGAGCCAAGGCTGTTGAGTAACGACTTTGGAGTTGCCACCACCCTGTTTCACTTATTCCCAATGCTCCCAAGGCCAAGCCAGCCCTTTCTAGAAATTTTCGCCGCTTTAATCCCATGCTTCTTCCTTAATTTCCTTCCCTGAACTATATGAAGAAGGACTTTTTATAACAATATTATCAGCCACTGGCAGAATGAGTCGGTAGTCTGGAGCTATAAACTAGAAAAATCTTGACTCTTTTCCCTTATGGGTTGAAAACCCCAATGTCTACAAGGTATCTAATTAGTTGAGATTTGAACCCCCATCTAATTCCCTTCCGCATAGTTACTTTATTGAATCTTCCCCAATTAAATCGAAGATTATAGGTGGGGACTGCGATCAACGTTTTTCAATAATTTTTTACATATAGCAGTTCTCATATTGGAGAGGTACAAAAATCTACTGCTTTAGTAGTCAGTAGTCAATAGTCAGTAGTCAGTAGGAATCTATTGGTTACAGGCTCAGGCTTAGTAAGCACTCCCAGTCAAATCAAAATATTTTTTCTATAGATAGCCAGATACAGCACTGTTACTGTACTGACAGAGTCCGAGCAACGCTATAGTTACAGCGTATTCCATCTAAATTTGGTACATTAATTTTAGTAGTTAAGCGTCCCCAAATGAAACCTGATTCGTTCTTTAGTTGATTTGGTAAAGAATCAGCACCTCAATAACTCTTTTATAAGCTGCTGCTATTGTACTTCATAAACCAGGAATACGCTGTAATTTACCCATTCTGCTGTTAAGCAACAAGGGCGATCACGACAAATTTTCAAGATTGAGAAGTTGAGTTCCTTGGATTTTTCAGGTTGGCTCTTGATCAGCTATTAACTTAAACCAAGTCTTCTAGAGCACTTGATTCTTGTGCCATAAAGCCTCACTTGTTTAAATGTTGAGCTTTAGGGCATGAGGCTAGCAAGTATCCGCTTGAAAATTTTAACACTTACAGATCAAATAGACCAAATTAGGTCTGAGGCTGGTCAGGTTTTAGGCTAGCTAGCTATTGCACAAAAACAATAATAGTTTGACAAAATCCTAGCTGTAGCTCTGGGGTTCCTGACGTTACACTTAATACCTCACACTTGAGGAATATACTAGAGAAAATTCTGTTAATTTCAGCTAGATATTTTCATTGCTTTAGCCAACTCTGCTGCTACCTCTGGTCGTGAAAATTCTGGTGGTGGTAACTCACCCCGACGTAACATTTCTCGCACTTTTGTCCCTGACAAATGAATTCGTTCTTCTTTTGAACTCGGACTTGTTTTGCTTGTGGCCATGCCTAGGGTACGAGTGCAGTAGAAAGCATGTTCAAATTTCATGGGAGTGATATCTAATTCTCCTGGTTCAAACTCATCGAAGATATGTTGAGCATCATATGTACCATAATAATCCCCTACTCCGGCATGGTCTCGACCCACAATAAAGTGTGTACAACCATAATTTTTCCGAACTAAAGCATGGAAAATTGCTTCTCGTGGTCCAGCATAACGCATTGCTGAGGGATTAATGGCCATAATCACTCGGTCTTGGGGAAAGTATTTCTCTAACATAATTTCGTAGCAACGCATTCTGACGTCAGCCGGAATGTCATCTGATTTGGTAGCACCTACTAAGGGATGTAGAAATAAACCATCTACTACTTCTAAAGCACATTTTTGAATATATTCGTGAGCCCGGTGGATGGGATTACGAGTTTGGAAACCTACTACTGTTTTCCAACCTTTTTCTTGAAATAGTTTTCTGGACTCGGCAGGATCTATTTGATACTTGGGAAACAATGGATGAGGGTGGCGTTCTAATAACCAGACTGGACCGGCCAAATTAATTTGGCCGGCATCATAGAGAACTTTTACTCCTGGGTGTTTTTCTTCCTCTGTGCGATAAACGTTGATTGCTTCATGAGCTTTGTTATAACGGTACTTTTGAGTTAATTCTAAAATTCCTGCAAATTTTCCATCTGGAGAATCTAGACGCACCCAACTGCCTTCTTTGATTGAATCTGCTACTTCTTCTGAGACTGATAGGGTAACAGGTATTGACCAAGGCAGCCCATTTTGCAGGTGCATATCGGTAACTACGGTTTCATAATCCGCCGCTTCCATAAAGCCATTTAGAGGGCTGAAGCCTCCTATGGCTATCATCACTAAGTCAGAAAGAGCCCGCTTGTCTAATTCTATCCGTGGCCAGCTTTCTGCTTTGTCCATGAATTCTTTTCGTTCTGCTGGTGTGGCCATTCGATTAATCAGATGGCCACCGTGTGCAGGTATACCATTTGGATGTTGACTCAAGGTGATTCCCCTCTATTGTTGACTACGATAGTCGAGAAAATTTAACTTTTCTAATCTTTATCCTACATCTTTGAGATACCCTTATTTTCATCTAATTAATAATTAGACTGGGTGTGCGATTCGTTTCTAGCAGGAACCTCTAGCAACTAGAGGTGTATGGCTAGAGTCCAGCCTCTGCAACCCATACAGAGCGGATAACTGAGCTCAGAATGTGGGTGAAACCAAAAGGCGAGGACCACCCGCTAGGGAAAGCGTGAATCCCTAACTGGCCACAGTTCGGGAACCATACCCGGAA
>JAJEAQ010000211.1 GCA_022822685.1 Trichodesmium sp. jk18x7bins.61 | reverse complement strand
ATTTGAAAGTAATATTAGTAGATGATCATAGTAGAGATAACACAGCTCTTGTCGCCAAATTCACTGCTCAACAAAGTGAGAATTTAACTAAACTAGAAGTTATTTCAGCAGCAGATTTACCTAGTGATTGGACTGGAAAATTATGGGCAATTAATCAAGGAATTAACCATGCAAAGCAACAAATTCCAATTCCAGATTATTTTCTCTTGACTGATGCAGATATTGAACATAGTCTCACGAATATCCGTCAATTTGTTGTCAAAGCTGAACAGGAAAATTTAGCTTTAGTTTCCTTAATGGTTAAACTGCAATGTGAAACTTTAGCAGAAGAATTAATGATTCCTGCATTTGTGTTTTTCTTCCAGAAATTATATCCGTTTAGATGGGTAAATCATCCACAAAATTCAATGGCAGCAGCAGCAGGGGGTTGTGTGTTAATTCGTCGTCAAATTTTAGATGAAATTGGAGGAATAGGAGCGATTAAAAATGCTTTGATAGATGATTGTGGTTTGGCTCAGGCAGTCAAACAAAATGCAACCAATAAAAAGATTTGGTTAGGGCTAACTTCAGAGACAAAAAGTCGGCGTTGTTATCCGGATTTAGTTAGTGTATGGAATATGGTAGCTCGTACTGCTTTTACTCAGTTAAATTATTCGCCATTGCTATTAGTGGTGACAGTAATCGGGATGACATTAGTTTATTTGGTTCCCTCATTAGGAATAATTTTAGGAGTGATTTTTAGTCAGTGGGCAGTAGTAGCGGTCACATTATTGGCAAGGTTATTAATGTTTTTCGCCTACTTACCGATTGTCAGGTTTTATCAACTTTCACCAATATATGCTTTGAGTTTACCAATAGTTGCTTTTATCTATACACTAATCACAATAAATTCTGCTTGGCGACACTGGCAAGGGCGAGGCAGTAATTGGAAAGGGCGAGTTTATTCCAGTAGATTTTAATGTTTATAGGGATAAATTATCAATTTTATGGCCGTCTCTAAGAGATTGTTTGTCAAACTGAGATTAAATTCTTGCGTAGGGTGGGTTAGGGGTCGATATTGGCGGGTCAGGTGGCCGACCCTGGTCGGAGCTTTCATGTAGCTTTAGCTAAAGCTACATGTTTCGTGGCTCCATGAAACATGTCGGCGACAGGCTCAACAGGTCGCGCTCCTCATATAAGACCCCGCCCGTAAGGGCGAGGTTTAAATTTTAGTTGTCCGCCGCCGGCTACCAGAATTCAAAATTCTAGCTATCTTAATATTTACTTGACAAATAGTCTCTAACTCTAGCTAGCATGGTGGTTGGAATGTATCTCAATGCCGACGAAGGATTAAAACTGAGGCCAAAATTGGCATATAGAACAGAAAAATTTCTATTATCATAGACTACATAGAAAAAATATTTATAGAAATAACTTAATAGCCAATGAATCAATCTACCCAATCATCTCTGTTGGGCTTATCTTTAGCTGAATTAACAGAATGGGTTAAACAAAAAGGGCAACCAGCTTATCGAGGTCAACAATTATATCAATGGATTTATCAAAAAGGGGTTAAATCTCTTTCTGAAATCACTGTATTTTCCAAACAATGGCGTGAGGAGATTTCCGATGTTCCTATTGGTCGTTCTGTTATACACTATCGTTCTGTCGCTCCAGATGCAACAGTTAAATATCTGCTAAAGTTAGCAGACAGTAATATTATAGAAACTGTAGGTATTCCCAGCTATAAACGCTTGACAGTTTGCGTGTCTTCTCAGGTGGGTTGCCCGATGGCTTGTGATTTTTGTGCTACTGGTAAGGGGGGCTTTGTTCGCAACCTAGAAGCTCATGAAATTATTGATCAGGTGCTAACTGTACAAGAAGACTTTGGGCGACGAGTTAGCCATATTGTATTTATGGGCATGGGAGAACCACTCCTCAATACTAAGAATGTTTTAGCTGCTGTTAGGGTTCTGAATCAAGATGTAGGTATTGGAAAACGTTCGATAACTATCTCAACTGTGGGGATTCGCGATCGCATCCGACAATTAGCCCAACATAAACTACAAGTTACTCTTGCTGTTAGTCTTCATGCTTCTAATCAAAGATTACGGGAACATCTGATTCCTAGTGCTCGCTCCTTTCCTTTAGCAGATTTAGTAGCAGAATGTCGTGAATATGTCAAGCTGACAAAGCGTAGAATTAGCTTTGAATATGTTCTTTTAGCAGGTTTTAATGATTTACCAGACCATGCTAGAGAACTTGCTAAAAATTTGCGAGGATTTCAGTGTCACGTTAATTTAATTCCCTACAACCCCATTAATGAGGTTGACTATCAACGGCCTACTGATGAACAAATTCAGGCTTTTGTTAATGCTTTAGAACAGCAGAATATTGCTGTTAGCGTTCGTTATTCCCGTGGTTTGGAAGCTAATGCAGCTTGTGGGCAATTACGGGCATCACGAGTTGGTGATGTTGTAGCACTCAAAAATTAAAGATTATGCTCAGACTTAGACTCAACTAATTTATCCAATTCTTGCTGCATTTTGGTTAGAACTTTTTGATAACAAACATCAACATAATCGCGGTCGCGAGCTGCATCACGTCCATAACGCTCAAACACAATCGGGGGACAAACCAGAGTGTGAATCTTTGCTGGTAAGAGAAAATTTGGGAATGGCCCAATAGTCAATCCCCTGGGTAGGCCAATATAGATCGGAAAAACTTCCGGATCAAGACCAAATAACCAAGGCATCCCCCACTCATGCAGTTGTTTGACTTGCTCAGAAAAATCTGCACGTACAATTAAAGTATCATGGGCACCATGAGAAATCATGGGTATAATAGGTACTTCTGCACGCAAAGCTAACTTAATAAAGCCTTTACGTCCAGCAAAATAGATTTTATTTCCCATAGAATGGGGACGGAAAACATCCAGGCAGCCACCGGGATACACACCCACAGAGGCATTTCTCTCGAAAGCAGCGATCGCCATTTTCGGATGATATCTGACAGCCCCACATTGCACTGCTAACCTAGTAGTAGGAAAAACTGACCAAGCATTAGGGTGCATTAGTCCATAAACCAAACGTTCTGTACCAAACCTCTTAAACCAGTCATACATAAACATGTGCATATCTGGAACTGCCAAACCCCCATTATGAGTCTGTTGGTATATGATGCCAGCCATCAGTTTGAACTTGAAAATAATAGGGATAAAACCATTCCCACAATGGCATCAAAGATTTGATGATTTTTGGATTACGGTCATCTAAAGACCAACCATCATAAGGTTGAGGCGAATTTTGTTGATTATAGGTAAACACTTCTATTTATTTTGATAATTGATAATTGATAATTGTTAAGTGTGTATCCGAAAAATAGCGCTGGCTCTCATCCCGACGCTCGCCTGACGGGAGAGCGCTTATCTTCTCGCCAGGCAAGTTAAATTACTGTACCTCACGAGACTGAGAAATGCTATAGCTTACTAGCTAACTAACTAGGCTATAGTTTTTATTGTGGCGCCACATCGCAACTACAGACCAAAATTTTTTCAAAAGAAAAAACCACCAAATACGATATAAATCTAATCCGGTGGATTGCCTATAAGGAGTAACTATGGAAAGGAAACTTTTAATCTAACCTTTTAGCTTCTAAAGTTACAGGTAGCTTTTCTGGTTGGGAGTTAGGAATTGATAACTCCCAACCATTTGATCAAGTTGGAATCTTACTATCTCCATCTGTTGTTTGTGAGACAACTTCTTCTTCTAAGTCTTTTTTAGCAACATAAACTTCTAAGTTTCCTGCTGCGTTATTGTGTAGCATTACTTTCATTAATTTTCCTCCACAAGTTCTATTTCATTTTGACGGCAACCAATAATCATTCCTTTTTTGATGAAATGTACTGAGTAAATATAAAATTTTTGTAAGAAGGTGCCTATGCCACAAATGTAACCGACTTCTCCACCCTCCAAAAGAATGTCGCCTCGATTTTTTCCAGGAAAAGTACCATCATTACGAACTATTTTACAGACTCTGACTTTTGGCTCTAGTTCAAATGCTGGTAGTCCGTCTAATTCTACAATCTCATCTACTTTCATTTAGTTGCCTCGCTCTCAAAATTTGTGTGATTATTTGTGCAATGTCAAATTATAGTTCCTTCTAAGATGATGGCAGATTAATTCTTGATAAAAAGTAGCGATCGCTTCTTTCTCTAGCTGAGCGTGAAAATTACATTAAAACCTAATTTAAGCGCTTGTAATTATTAAACATGAGTTGGTCAAGGACACAGCTTTTATTTAGATAAATTTTATAATTCATCTTTTAACTCATGGGAGGCTCATAGCAGAAAGTGTTGTTATTATAGGACTCTAAGCAATCAAAAAATTATTGAAGTTGATGGATAGAAATCATGCCAAACTTCCAGAGAATCATTGGTATGGGCCACAATAAACTTCACTATGTTTCCTGGCTACAGAAATTGCAGCGGCGGAAAGAGCTAATTCTTCCTGTAAAAAAATTCAGAAATAGAGTAGTTTTGCGCTCGCTTTCCATAGTCATCATCCTTAAGGCTTAAAGTACGGGTAATAGATCAGGAAAGTAATTTCCATACCTATTACCAATGAGAATTGTTGAATAAATCAATGATTGTATTTAGGAAAAACTTCGAGTTCCCAACATCTGTCGAGCCAATCCACTAACTCTTTACGAGGTGCAACAAATTGCTTGACAGTGCTGTGGACAAGAATACCATCAACGTAATTTTTGATTTCTACTAATAATTCACCGTTAGGAGGACACCAACTATTAATATTTAGCTCTTGCAAGCGACGGTGAATTAACCAACGATCAATTTGAGAAACATTGACAACTGTAATCAAGTCTTGAGGGTTATGATTATGATTGCTATACATCGTTGCCCTTCCTTGTGCTTTCTGCCATAAGAGTTTGCAATTGTTGTTCTAGCTGCTCAATTCTGTCAGTTAATGCGCGAGTTACAGCAGCTTGCGCGTCTGGGAAATTTCCATGTTCGAGGGGTTCAATTCGTTCGCCAGATTTAGAGACAATGCGACCAGGTATACCGACAACGGTGCAGTCAGAATGTACATGACGTAAGACGATGGAACTAGCACCGATGCCGACGTTATCACCGATATTGATGTTACCGAGTACCTTAGCACCGGCACCAACTACAACATTTTTGCCAACAGTGGGATGGCGTTTACCGCTTTCTTTTCCTGTCCCGCCAAGAGTAACGCCTTGATAAATTAACGAATAGTCTCCGATAATTGCTGTTTCACCAATCACAACTCCCATGCCATGATCAATAAATACTCCCTGTCCAATTTGGGCGCCTGGATGAATTTCGATCCTGTAAAAAACCGCCCCTAGTGGGAAATCAAACGCGGGATGACAGGAACGCTCTGATGGTATAACCAATGAGCAAAGCGATGTATTAATAGAGCGTGTAAATCAGGGTAGCAAAGTAAAACTTCCAGCCAGTTGCGTGCTGGGGGAGCTTGCTCAAAGATGATTTTAAAATCTGTGAGTATTGTCTCTAGCTCAGGAAAGGTAAAATATCTATACCAAAACCTATGTCTACGAGATGAAGCTAGACCACCTTCAGGTTCTAGCTGATTTTGTTGATGAACTTCAGTATCAGCTTTGACTTTGACTTGAGACCTAAAGTTACTTTGGCTTTTGTTGCGGTTGGAAGTGCTAGTTGTCTTGGGTAAAGTACAAGTATTGTTGGTAAGTAAAGTGGTCATGGGTCAAATTGGGACTCCGTGTTTAACAAGGACGTTAGCTTTTCATTTTTATATCAAGTACCTTGCAAACTAATGAGAAATATTTGCTGGTCAGTCTTTATTAGATATATTAGGTTAGCCACTACATTATTACAAGCGAAAGTCAAATTATTCAGCCACAAAACACAGCGATCACTTTAGCTGCATAAAAAAAGCCTAGCATCTAGCTAGGCAACTACATATAGCACAACACTTCCCACGAATCAACTTGCTTTATCTTGGTATTCCAATATTTCGTCCAATTGTTAGAGTCGACGCCCGATATTATTCGGGGCGCCTCGACTTCAGAACCCCCTGTGAGACTTTCACCTCAGTCGGCTCCCAGTTAGTCTAGGATTTCTCCAAGCTCATGTGTTCATAGTGATGACATTGGCTGTGGAGTGCCTCAAGGTTCCCCGGCTTCCAATTGTTATGGTGGCCATCCTTGTGGTGTAGTTCTACCTTATTTCCAGGCATAAACCGTAATCCACA
>JAJEAQ010000263.1 GCA_022822685.1 Trichodesmium sp. jk18x7bins.61 | reverse complement strand
CCCACCCTGTAGACGAGTGTCGCAGACACGAAGGGGAATCGGAGCGGGGAGTGTTGAAGGATGAATCTAATACTCCCCATCTCCTCATCTCCCCCCTCTCACCTGTCTTTTTGATATAGATAGATCTCAAATGGGTTCTATAGTTGGGGACTGCGCGGGGGATTCTGTCCATAAAGTTGCTGGCCGGAAGTCGGAGTCAAATCCTTAACTGTTAATTTTCCTCCTGACTTCTTGCTACTTGGTTCTTTGATATATAAATACTATATGTTATGTCCTGTTTGCAGTGCGGAATACGTTGAAAAAATCCCAGGATTTTGCTCTATCTGTGGTTGGGATTTGACATCAAACGCTGCTTTTTTTGCCTCAGCAGAAATTTATGAACAAAAAGAACAAGCAAAATTAAACTGGGCTAGAAAAATGTGGCAAATAGTACAGGCTAGAGAAAATAGAAATAATGATAACGGCACTATATTTCTTACTGCACAAGTAGATGTAGATGGGGCAAATCAAAACCAAAATCTTCACGAGGATTTCAAAAGGCAATTAGAGCAACTACAAGCTCAGTTACATCAAGCCACAATAGAACGCTTTCAACTTCACTCTCAACTAGAGTGGGTACTTTATCGCCTTGAACAACTTAACCCAGAAATCTTGGCAGAAACCCTATATCGGATTGAAGAACATTTGAATACAATGCCAGTTCCAGAAGTTCCCATGTCAGAAGTAGGGATAGACTATCATCCACTGATCAATCTTTTGGCTGCTGGAAAATGGCAAAAAGCTGATGAACTGACCTGGGAATTGCTGCTGCGAGTTACTCTTAGGGAAGAGGAAGGTTGGCTACAGTTGGCAGATATTCAAAATTTTCCTTGTACAGATATTTGTACTATTAATTGGCTGTGGGAATATTACAGTAACGGGTTGTTTGGTTTAAATGCACAACAACGTATATGGGAAAGTGTCAGTGGAGAATATGGAGAGTTTTGCGATCGCGTCGGATGGCGAGATGGAGAAAATTGGAAATATTACGATCAACTCCGCTTTAACTTTGAAGCTCCAGAGGGTCATTTGCCTGTGCTCATCTGGCGACGGCGTGCTTGTTATGGAGTAGGTAAAATGATGGCTGCTGAAACTTTTTCGGCTTTGATATCGCGACTAACAATTTGTGATAGCAACAGCTAGTATTTGTTTAAAGGTAACAGGCAACAGGCAACAGGGAAGGCATATGATGAGGGGTGAAACAGTTAACACTAATATAGTGGAGGACTCAACAACCTTCGGCGGATGCCATATTCCTATCTCGAAGGGAGTTGATCAACTTTAGACTGGTATCCTACCGGCCTCACAAAATACTACTCTGGGAAATCTGTGATCACAATTATAACTAAAATATAGAATTATAACTCAACTGTACAACAGCTTGCTCATATAACAAAGTTTCATTTGTCAACAAATCCTCCACTGTAATTCTCAGAAATCTTTGTTCATCAACCCAAAACAAAACCTTAATCCGATCACTTCCCGGATTTCCAGGAGGATTCAATTTGGCAATACTACGACCTCCATCTGTATCATTTAATGGTTATACTGCCGTTTGTTCTCCAGATATTTGGCGGGTAATCAAGCGATCGCCATCAAAATAAAGCTCTGTACTGCTAGGCTCAGCCCCCAGCTCTCCCAAAATCAACTCAATACTAGGCTGACTACTCACCGAAGCACCTAAAACCAACTCTACGGGGTTACTCATTGGATATGGTTGACCAGATTTAATCAACGGATGCCAACTGTGAGCGTTTTTCCGTCTATCCCAATAGCGGATACCGTAACTGTGATACAAAAAATCTTTAACCTCAATTCCCTGAGTTAATTGCAGCGCTCCTTGAGAAATTGCCTCAAAAGGTTTTTCACAGCGAATTCTGGCAGCATCAAAATATTGTTTTACCCACCCCTGCACTGCAGGAATTTGTACTGTACCTCCTACTAACAAAACAGCATCAATTTCTGATATTTCTATTCCTTGCCTTTTTGCCTGCTGTCAAACTTGACTCATAGATATAGACTAGCAAAAAATCCATTTTCTGTGAGAAATTCCTCAAAGCGATCACGACCTAATTCCAATTCATAACTTTCTAAACTTTCATCATCAAAATATACTTCTGTGGCTTGTTGTTGCCAAGACAACTGAATCTTTAACTTTTCTGCCAAACGAGTAGTTAAAGGAGTTTTTTCTATACCTTGATTTTTAGTCAAATAATCTACTAACCAATTATCAATATCAGAGCCACCTAAATGTTTTCCTGCTTTTGCCAAGACTCTGGCAGTTTTCGCCTTTTGATTTTAATTTTCAGCCAGTGACTTTTCGCCCCATTTGAGAATAAAACCCAAAGGTTGTTTCTGCACCGATTTATCCAACTGCACCAAAGATAAATCCAGAGTACCCCCTCCAAAATCAATTACTAACAAAATTTCTGCATCTGCCAAACCATAACCTACAGCTGCTGCTGTAGGTTAGTCAATCATTCGTACTTATGCGACTTGCAGAGACTGACAAACTTGCCCTAACCAATGACGATAGGCTTCAAAACTATCTACCGGAACAGTAAAAATTACAGATTCGACTGGTAATGGCACTTTTCTAACAGTGGCCACAACTTATGGCAGAAATAACTCTCCTACTTGTTCAAAGGAGACAAGCAGGCCATCTATTTCTGGTAAAAATCCTTTAATATTTGCGCCAATACCCCGTTTAAAGTTACGAAAAAATCGTGGTTCAGTGTTGACATCATAACCTTTATCTCGAACTTGTTGACCTATTACTACTTGATTTTCAGTGGCATTTTCTATATAAACTAAGCTAGGAATTAGGGGGGGGATTTTGTCCAGAGATAGTTGATAAGCCTGGTAATTTAATAACTTCAGGCTGTTGAGTTGTTTGATTCCAACGAGAAATTACAGTGTTGCTTGTTCCAAAATCTATTGTGATCGCCATTCAGCTATTTAATGAAATATGCCATATTAATAAGGATTATAATAGAATAGCTTAATTGAGCAATTGGAGAAAAGGTTGAGGGAGCTACTAACCACCTTCGAGCCAATCTGAGCCACCTGGTAATTGAGCTAAATGTTCATCAATAATATCTGGCAAATCCCTAAGTTTATGAACATAAGTCAGAGCCAGTAATTGTTGAGCAGTCTGAATTAGCTCAGTTTTATCTATCATCTGCGAAAGCTGTAATAGTCTTAGTCTACCACCTTGAACTTCTATACTTGCAGGATGAATCGCCTCTTATAAGGCATCTTCTAGGAAAGGTAGCCATTCATCTTCATTTTATATAATAGGAAGTCTTGTTATCTTTGAGATTGAGCTTTTTAATTTGTAGTAGGGAGTCCGAAATTGAAGCTACCCAAGAATTTGTCAAACGCTTTTCTACTTGATTTTTGAGCAAATGAATTAATATTCTGACTAGAAATGATTCTATATTTCTCAGGATTGCCTGTTTACTCATTCCCTCAAGCTCATCTATTATTGCCAAGGCATCTTCGTAGCGTTCCTCTAGAATGCTATTTCTTAAGTCTATGAGTTCTTGCGTCATAAAATCTTACCCTTGAGCACTTAATTTTTACTGTTGCCTGTTCCCTAGTATATTGCGAGCGCTATTCAGCCGAGTTAAACAGTTAAATAAAACCTTTGATTATACCATTATACTATTTCGGAACAACAAATAAAGTCATAAATCTTCAGCTCGACTCAGGAAACTTGCTAGTAACTCGACCGACTATTTGTTGCGAACTTACAAAACCAAAAGAACGACTGTCACTACTTTCTGCTCTATTTTCTCCTACCAAGAAACAGTCCCCATTTTCATTAACAAAAGCAACCCGCTTAACTAATTTCAAATCTTGGCGATCGGGGTGTTTGGCTACTACTAAATCACCTATTTGAGGTAAACGGTGGTGGTAGGCTCTTGTGTCCACAAGAATCTCCTCCCCAGGCTTGAGTAGGGGAAACATAGAAACCCCTGTGACACAAAACCGTTGACGCCACCTTAATAGCCAAAGCAATAATTCTCTATTGCTGCTTGTTTGTACCAACTTTTTGCCTACCACCTCAAACGAAAGAAATTAGCTAGCCTTGTACCAAGTTACTTCCCGCTCCTTAGTAGCCCAGAACATCTTGTGGATTTTCTCCACAGTAGCTAATAACTCATTTGCATGATCCAAACTAACTTCCACTTTACAAGCAGAACATAGCTTGGCAGCCTTCCAGAAAGTATCGTGGAGGTCTGGATACTTTTCTAAATGTACAGGCTTAAAGTAATCAGTCCAGAGGATGAGCAAATCTTCTTTAGTCTTCTGAGCTTGCTCTTCCTTAATTGCAATATAGCGAGAAAGGGTATTGTTGTAAGTAAGAGTAGCTTTTTTGTCGCCAGCAGCAGGAAGTTCCAATTCTATAATTTTTTTAGTCATAGATACTACTGCTTCAGCGTAAATACGAGCCGAAGCAGGGTCGTAAACACCGCAAGGGCCATCGCAGTGAGCGCTAACTTCTGGCGCTGGGAACCACTTTCTAATCTGAGTAGCAATTCTTTTGAGCATAGTTTTCTTAGATCTACCTATCTGTATGAAAAGAGTTACAGCAATGTTACTATGAAACAGTGGTTATAGTGGAAACTTTTTCCTGTAATCCCCACCTACCGTATTTTAAATCAATAACTCACCGTTAAATTAAGTGCGATTCGTTTCTAGCAGGAACCCTTAGCAACTAAGGGAGTATGGCTAGAGTCCAGCGACTGTGTTCCCATACAGAGCGGATAACTGAGATAAGAATGTGGGTGAAAGCTGCAAGGCGAGGACCACCCGCTAAGGAAAGCGTGAATCCCTAACTGGCCACAGTTAGGGAACCATACCCGGAACCCAGAGTGAAGCAGGCAACAGGACTCAATCAGAGCTAAAGCGTATAGGCGCACTGGAGTTAATGGGGAGTTGATAGAACATTCTTGGAATGTCACTGGAGAGATTACCAAACCTTCTGAAAAAGTGTCCTAAACGGATGAGTCAATGCGATCACAAATGACTACATAATCGGAGTAAGTCCCGCAGTATTGTAAAGTGATAACTGCATTCCAGGGATTCTGATGGGCAAATTGGAGGCTTCTAAGTCAACAAAACAATTCTTTACTCGGAACGAATA
>JAJEAQ010000158.1 GCA_022822685.1 Trichodesmium sp. jk18x7bins.61 | reverse complement strand
TCACGAAATTCTGAACTACTAAAATTAATGTACCACATTTATATGGAATAGGCTGTATATCAAATCTGGTTGTATAGATATCTCCCCAAAAAAATCCCTGCCATCAACATTTGTGGCAGGGGAAAAAGAGAAATTCAAGCCTAAAAATAACTACTGCTCTAACTGCGATCGCTAGTTAATACAGGCTCAAAACTAGGCACTACTAAATTATCATTCTGCTTAGTCAACTGATTATACAGTCTTTCAGTATTCGGGGAGTTAGCAGCCGGAAGAGTTGGGAAGCGACGATAAGGCACAGTATCTTCTCCAAACATCTCAATATATTCGACACTATTAACCAAAGCATCAATAAAGCCCTTAATACCTGAACTAGCTAGAATCTGATTATACTTGCGAATCTCAGCTTGATTTCGAGGAGCACGGCCTAAGAAATGCTTAGTACCAAGTTCAATCACCCTAGTATTAGGATAGGGTGTGTAAAAACTCCTTAATATAAAGTTGGGAACAACCCAATCCTTCAATAAACTCCTTCAGGTTGATTTCATCATTCCCTAACTTACCTTCCAGAGAAGAAAACTCATTCTTAATCACATAAGGAGCAACATTGCGCTCAAAAATCTGACGATAAGCTGCCGCAATCACCAGTTGCAACTGTTGTTTATCTTCAGTGCTTGTTAACTTAAATGTTTTAGACTGTTCCCGTCGTCTGTTCACACCTTGACTAACTCGGAACTCAACATCAGGCTCAGTACTAACTTCTGATTTACCCAGTTCCACAAATCGTGGTGTGACTTCTTTCTGAACTTGCAGATTCTTATCGCCAATACTACCAACCCTTGTATTTCGCAACGACAAACCAGCCGGAGTTAAGTAGCCTTCATAAGGAACTGTGTCTTCTCCAAAAGCTTGATTGTATTCTGAGCTATCGATAATTGCATCAACTAGAGCATAGAAACCTTTCTTAGTACAAATATCGAAGTAAGAATTAATTTCCTTTCGTCCATAAGTCGGACGACCTAACAACCGCCGATGAATATACTCAACTGCCTTACATACATATAAGGAAGTCCAGTACATATTTCGGAAAGTATCAGATTTGGCCAAAGTCCGAATGAAATCGCGAACAGTAATGTCTCCATTTTTTAGTTTCGTCTCAGCCACCTTCACACGTTGGCCTTCATAAACATCCCGGCCAAATACCTGACGATAGGCGGCTGTGATTACCTTTTGAGTTGAACTTTCAGAAAACTTAATACTCGCACCGTTACTGCCTCCATTGTTACTGAAACCACTACTAACATAACCCCCAGGCAGTTGATCTAGTTTTCAAACTTTAGGGCCAAGAGAGCCTGGTTTTTTGGGTATGGCAGCAGGGTTACTAATCTGATTATCAATACCAGCCCCCTGACGAATCAGAATCCGGCGAGTATCCTTACCAAAAGGCGCAGGGCGGTTTTTCGGATTGCGAGTTTCTTTCGGGAAGATTGCTCCAAACTGAATTTCTAACGGAGCGTTACTAATACCATAAACGTGCTGATCTGGCAAGGGCTGCTGATAGTCAGAAAAGAGGGTAATAAACTGAGGGACTTTTCGGAAGGGAGCGCTAAAGTTAAACAGATCAATTTGTGGTCCCCAGTTGCGACATTCCTGAGCCTCTTGACCTAAACCACGTAAATATGGTACTGTCTCTTCTCCAAAATAGTCAGAGTATTCTTGAGAATCAACCATGGCATTTACTAAAGTGGACAAACCACCTTTAGTAACAATGTCAAAGTATTTGCTGAATTCTTCTGTGGAACTTAAACCCTTACCTAGGAAGTGACGAGCCGCCAATTCCACTACACGACTATTGACAAAAGGTTCATAAAACTGTTTGCGGTATAGAGGAGATTTACCCAAACGACGAATAAACTCTTTCATTGAGATTTCACCATTTTTCACCAGAGATTCCAGGTAGGAAATATTCAGACTGTAAGCCCGGATAATGTCCCGTTCAAATACCTGCCGATAAGCAGCTTTAACTACATCCTGCTTTTCTACGGTGGATAAACCAGGCTTCATCACAAATTTTTGTCGCCGTTCAGCAGCATTAAAGTAAATTTGTGGTAGTTCTAACCCTTGTTGATCTGAACTTTGACCCTGACGTTGCTTATTAGAGGGTGTTGGAGCACGGAACTCAGTTAAAACTACATCAAAGTATTGAGCAACAATTTCTTTCGCTTCCTGGTCTTGAAAATATCCAATAGCAGCTTGTCGCATTTGTTGGATAGTCACAATCGTAGCTGCTGATGAACAGGCATTGTCAATAATTTCTCTTAAACCATGGACATTGACTGAGAGAATGTTGGGGTCTCCAGCCACAATAGCATAAGTAGTATAGCGTACAAACCAGGATAAGTCCCGCAAGGATTTGGTCATATTAGCTGGACCATAGCGGGATACACTAATTGGTCGGAAACCCGCAGGTACAGGGGCCAGCACTGCCAGCACCTAAATTAGTGAACAAGGAACGAAGACCCTGAAATATATTGTTTCTGCCCTTTTTCTCGACATAAGTAACAGTACCAAGCTTCATTTCTTCGGCGACTGTTGTTGTTGCCTGAGCGCCTACCATCGCCATTGGTGGTTCCTCTGGCTTTTCCAAGAAAGCTAGAGGAGAGCCGCCTGTGAAAATAGTATTGGCGGCTATAGAAACAATTCTTTCTGAATTATTGGTTAATATCTGAGCAATTTCTAGACGCTTTGCTCCTGAGTTAAAAAATGTTTTCAGTTCATCTAGTTCTCCTTTTCCAGGAAAGCGGTCTTGTTGTTCCGCTTGAGAAATAGCTGATACTGGTACAGTTTGATATAGTTGGGGACTTGCAACTGAACTTCCACCACTTGCTTTGACACTCATTAGTTTTTTTTGCCCTCTATTTCTAGTTTTAATGCTTCTTTTTAAGAGTGGGACTCACTTCTATACTTGTGACTTGATCTTTACAAGCCTCATCAATCTACATGGTGGGGTCATTGCTCACTTTACAAACTACCCCACCGTAAACATTAGGTGGCGTTTTTTCCCCACCACTCTGATGATGGATTTTGTGAGCGAAGCTTTGTCCCAACAAATGCTAAGCCCAAGTTGCTTCACCCCGCATGTATGCTTAGGAGAAGATTCAGTAGCAGTTTGAGCATCGACTACTTGCTCGAAAACCTGCCCACGTATTTCTTAGCTCACCACAAATTTAATCTGTCGGTGCAAGGGAGTCATCGCTCTAGGGTTCTGCTAACTTTTTTTAGTGATAATATATTCTGACCACAGAAAAACTAAAGTTATCTAGCCTTAATAATTTGCTAGTTTTTATTACCATCGTTTATTAACAGGTGTTTCAACAACATCCCTCGCCCTGCTCCCCCATCCGTCTACAAGGTGAGGAGGAGTTGCAGGTGTTTAATTTTGTACTTCCACTAATAGCAGTTTATTTTCTGGTGAAAATAGGGAAACACCAATCATGGAGATAATCCGATATGTCAAGTTTGTAGTCCCTTACTACTAATCCTGCAAAGATGTTCTCTCTAAAAGCACCGTAATAGGGTTTGAAGATAGACAGTGAGAGGGTGAAATACTCGGCAGTTCGTACCATGCAAAATCTCATGGGGTAGACAATTGCTTGCGAAAAGTCAACTTATCTTTACAAGCCCCATCCGCCTACACAGTGGGGTCATTGACCTTCGCTTTTTTGTAAAATGTTTTTGGCTGATGAACCATCTTTGTTAAAAAACTCTATAGAACCCATTTGAGATCTCCTTACCTAATCATCAGCCTCACAGTTTCTTGGTTTGATCAAAACCCCGCCCGCGAGGGGGGTTTACCGAGCGGGG
>JAJEAQ010000544.1 GCA_022822685.1 Trichodesmium sp. jk18x7bins.61 | reverse complement strand
TTATATAACTTGAAAATTTTTTGCTTCATAGCAATATTTAGTATAGTAATTACGATCAGTGGCTGTACTTCATCAGTTCAATCAAATACTAATCAAGTAAATTCAGGATTAGAAAAGCAAGTATTACAAATTATTCGTGACAACCCAGAAGTAATCATTGAATCAGTACAAGCTTATCAAGAGGAACAAAAGCAAGAATTACAAGCTAGTCGCCAAGAAAAATTACAACAGTTCAAAACTAATCCTCAAGAAAAAATTGGTGATTCTCCATCTCTAGGTTCAACCTCCCAAGAGATTGTACTATTTGAGTTCTCTGATTTTCAATGTCCTTTTTGTGCAAGAGTCCAGGAAAATCTTAAAAAATTTATGGATAAGCACCAAGATAGAGTAACTTTAATATTTAAGCATTTACCTCTAATTCAAATTCATCCTCAAGCAATTTCTGCTGCTAAAGCATCTTGGGCAGCTCAACAACAAGGAAAGTTTTGGGAATATCATGATGCTTTATTTGAACAACAAGACAGATTAGGTGAAGAATTGTATGTAGAAATTGCTAATAATTTGAATCTAGATGTAGAGAAATTTAATAGCGATCGCAATTCTCCAGAAGCAACTGCCTCAATTCAACAAGATCTTCAATTAGCTCAACAAATTGGTGTTTCCGGTACACCTTTCTTTGTAATGAATGGAGAAACTTTTTCTGGGGCTGTCAAACTTTCAGATATGGAGAAAGTTTTAGATAAAGTTAGTAAGTGAAACCTTAAAAATTCCTCTTTCATCCCCAACTACAACTAATATCATTTTCGGTAAAACAACTATAAAAAGTTCGTAGTTTGGATGCCGCCCTATCGTTTCAATTAGGATGCTCCTCCCAACTACAAACCAAGGTTCTTTATCAGAAATTAAGCGAACATAATATAACTTTTGCTGAGTAGAAAAATTCGCATATTTATATTATCAATCTACAATAAAAGCAGTCAGAGGGTTTTTCTCCCCTCTGACTGCTTATTTATTTTCTGGTGGGTTCAAAATTCGATTATCTAACATTACTGTCTATGATTAGATGGGGTTTCAAACCGAACCAATTTCCCTTCAACAGAGCTGCCTGATTTAAACAGTAGCTAACTCAGGAACAGGACATTTACTATTACGAATACCATTTATTGCTTCTGCATAATCATCCGCTTTAAATACAGCAGAGCCAGCAACAATAGCATTAGCACCAGCTTCTAATACTTGCCAAGTGTTATTAATTTTAAGGCCACCATCAACTTCAATCCAAGGATATAATCCCCGTTCATCGCACATTTGACGCAACTGACGAATTTTAGGTAAAACTCCCGGAATAAAACTTTGACCTCCAAAACCAGGATTAACACTCATAATCAACACCAAGTCACACAATTCTAAAACATATTTTATTAATTCTAGTGGTGTAGAAGGGTTAAGAACTACACCAGCTTGCTTGCCTAACTCCTTAATTTGGCCTAGAGTTCGATGCAAATGAGGTGAAGCATTATGTTCAGCATGAACAGATATAATGTCAGCACCTGCCTTAGCAAAATCTTCAACATACTTCTCAGGCTCCACAATCATTAAGTGGACATCAAGAGGTTTTTGAGTGACGGGACGAAGTGCTTTAACAATTAATGGACCAATGGTGATATTGGGAACAAAACGGCCATCCATCACATCAACATGAATCCAGTCAGCACCGGCTTTATCGACAGCCCGTACTTCATCTCCAAGACGGCTAAAATCGGCTGATAATATAGATGGGGCAATAACAATAGATTTCTTATCAGTAGTTTTCATTAGAGTGAACCTTTTCTTAACTTATTCTCCGCTCACCTAGATTTTAACACTAATTTAATAATTTCTGATCAGAATGTAAATATAGGGAATCTTATTTTGGCTATTAAGTTAAATTAAGGAGTAAATTTATGTAAGCATTAGCACAATATATCAAGACTTTACTACTATTTTTTAGGTTAACTAAAGTTATCAAAAATCATTAAGGATTTACATATATAAAGATTACAAATTCAGTAATTCCATAAAAACTATTGTACCACCATGAATAACAACAAACAATTAGAAAATTTTCAGCTCAAGCGTCTACAACTATTTGTGTTAGTAACTCCAGTATTAGGCTTCTTCCCTGCCATGTGGATTTTGTATCGTCAAAAGGGAAGTGCGCAACATCAGGCCGTGAGTCGATTAGCTATTACTTTAACCTTGACTTGGTTATTGGGAAATATTTTGTTGCAAGCAGGAGCAGAGGTTGGAGAATCTGAGGCGATCGCCTTGTTATTAATAAATAGTTTGTTAACTACTAGCTACTTCATCATTAGTTTCGGGTTAATGATTCGGATCTGGAAAAGACAACCACTATGGTTACCAGGAATTAGTCGAATCGCAGAAAAAATTGTAGGTAAACATTTATGATAGTTGCAGATTCTATTAAACTATTAAAGCAACAATCTCCCATTATAATCGCCAGATTTAATAGGAGATTGTCAATAGAAACGAGATTTTCATTACAAATTTTCTGAGAAGAAGATATTATCTTAATTATTTAGTGTGTGAGGAAGCCAGTGCCTGGGAATAAATTTTTACATTCAACCATTATTAAACATTCAAAAACAGAAAATCAGGAGAAACAACCTTCCCAATTCAAACCGGGACGTTGGTTGGGCATAGGTTTAGGTTTAGCTGGAGTGGCAATGGTATCTGCAACAGCAGGAGCTTTATTAGCAGTATCTCTTTCTAGCACTCCACTAATGCAACAGAAACTTACCCCAGAAGAAGCTGCTGTATTTTCTCAAAAGCATATGGCCAGAAGCAATATGAGATTGCCAGAACTAACTCGGCCTGTAAATATATTGTTTCTGGGAATTAAAGTATTAACATCAGACTTAGAAGAATATCTCCATGACGAGGATCTAGGATATCATGTGTTGGTTAATTCTTTTAAAGGATTATCTGATACAATACTCCTGGTCAGATTTGACCCTAAAAATCAAAAATTAACTTTGCTATCTATTCCGAGGGATACTCGTACTTACGTAGAAGAGCGAGGCTTAACCAAGATTAATGCTGCCAACTACCATGGAGGACCAGCAAAAAGTGCCAAAGCTGTAAGTGAACTTCTGGGTGGAGTAGGAATAGATCGCTATATTCGGGTAAATGTACAAGGTGTAGAAAAATTAATAGATGCTCTTGATGGTGTCATAATTAATGTACCCAAGGATATGAAGTATCAAGATGATAGTCAACATCTGTACATTAATCTCAAAGCCGGCGAACAACATCTCAATGGGGAGCAGGTGTTGCAATTTCTTAGATTTCGCTACGATAATTTAGGGGACATTGGGCGAGTGCAACGTCAGCAACTTCTCATGCGAGCATTTATGGAACAGTCTGTTAATGTCAACACTCTATCGCGACTGCCAAAAATTCTTTCAGTAATTCAGTCTCATATTGATACTAACTTGAGCGTTGAAGAATTAGTAGCTTTAATGAATTTTGCTACTAAAATTAAGCAGCCTAACATACAAATGTTAATGGTACCTGGTCAGTTTAGCGACCCAGAAGAATATAATGCTAGTTACTGGTTGCCTGATTTGAAAACCCTAGATAACATGATTGCTCAACACTTTGACTTTGGTTATGATCGTTGGCAACTAGAAAATCCTGAATCTACCTATATTAGAGTAGCAATTCAAGATACCACTGATAATTGGGAAGGTGTGGACGAATTAGTTAGCTCCCTAAATGATCTTGGTTATTGGAATGTTAAAGTTACTAAACCCTGGAATACACCTTTAGAGGTGACTCGAATTGTAGCTCAGAATGGAGATATTCAAGCAGCACAAGCAGTTCAAAACTCTCTAGGATTTGGCAAAGTTTTTGTAGAAAGTACAGGATATTTAAATTCAGAAGTAACTATTCAATTAGGAAAAGATTGGTTGCAAATTCAGGATGAATCTCGAAGTTTAGAGGATTGGTAAAAATTACCTTTGTGATTTTTTTGATATTTTATAATTCTATCATTTCAGCTTAATTACTGCTCAAAAAGTCTGTGTTTGTAGTTGCGATGGGACGCCTTATATGATCTCCGGTTACACAGTAATGATGAAGATAACTGGGGAGCGAGGAAGTACTCACAAGTGTAACATCATGTTTGGATAATTAGTTACAATAAACTTTGCTCCCACAGCCAATATTTTATCCCCCACCCCCCTTGTCAAGGGGGGAAATAAAACCTTCTATTTCC
>JAJEAQ010000534.1 GCA_022822685.1 Trichodesmium sp. jk18x7bins.61 | reverse complement strand
CATGCTACATATCCACCGGTTATGTTTGGATGTTTATCTCCTTTTTTTGTGTAGGGGTTGAGCCACCTCGCCACATGAAAGATGCTTATATGGTTTGAGCTAGGACCTTGCATGTCAGTTGCATAGTAGTTTCGACCTTATTCTACGTCTACTCTTATAACATTTTTACCAGGTTTTTTCAAGGATCATATGAGCATTTAGATGCTAAAAAGTATGGAAAACCCCGCCGGGGCGGGCGGGGTTTGAGCCGAAAAATAGCGCTGGCTCTCATCCCGACGCTCTCCCGGTAGGGGAGCGCGGGACTTCTCGCCAGTTTGTTAAAGTCTGAAAAAATAGGTATAATTATTACTATCAAATCAAAAACTATAAAGTTTAGTTGAGGGTCAAACCCATTAAACACTCACCAGCATTTTTCAATTAATTATTTGATTAAATAGACGATGAATAAAGGGGAAAAAGACACACATAAAGACAATCAAAATCAAGAAAATCCTTGGGTTGAATCAATTAAAACTATTGGACTTAGCGTCATTTTGGCTATGGGAATTCGTCAATTTGTTGCTGAAGCACGTTATATTCCTTCTGGTTCAATGCTACCAACATTACAAATTAATGATCGTTTAATTATAGATAAATTTGGTTACAAATTCTCAGCTCCAGAAAGGGGAGATATTGTGGTTTTTAACCCAACAAATGAACTGAAGGTTCAGTATAAAGATGCTTTTATTAAGCGGATAGTTGGGTTGCCAGGAGACCAGGTGGAACTTAAGGATGGCAAGGTGTATGTGAATGGTAAAATCATAGAAGAAACTTATGTCGCTTCAGATTTGAATCCTGCTGAACTTGATGCTAGAAAAGTCAATCAGCAACAGACTAGAATAGAGGTTTGTCCCCCTGATAAAAGATTTCTTTCTCAGCCTGTTACGGTATCTCCAGATTCTTATTTAGTTATGGGGGATAATCGTAATCATAGTTATGATGGACGATGTTGGGGTTTTGTACCTAGTGAAAATATTATTGGTCGAGCTATATTTCGTTTTTGGCCACTTGACAGTATTGGCACAATCGATGAGTTACCACTATATGTATATGATGGCACTGCATCTGAGTAATTGATAATTGTCAATATTACGCACTTGATACCTGACTGCCGTTAAACGGTATAAAACAAGCCCCCAGAATTTGTTTGCCTAACCAGGGAGTATTAGTTGAGCGGGATTTTAGGGTCTGCTTTTCTACTGTCCAAGTTTCTTGAGGGGCAAATAGAGTGACTTCTGCTGACTTCTGGGGCGCGACCGCCTGACCGTGGCGGAGTAATATTGCTGCTGGAGTTAGTCCTAAACATTGAGATGGGGCAGTACTCAAGGCTCTCCATAATTCTAAGGCTGATAAGTCTCCTGTTTCGACAAGATTCTGCCATAATAAAGGTAATACTAATTCTAATCCTATTGTTCCTGGGGGTGCTTCAGAAAAAGCAACAGTTTTTTCTTCGTAAGTATAAGGAGTATGATCAATAGCGATCGCATCCAATACTCCTTCCTGAAGGCCTTGAATTAAAGCCAAGCGATCGTCAAGGCTTCCGAGAGGTGGCTCTAAGCGAAAATTAGGATCGTAGGGAAAAAATTCAGCATTTAAGGGAAACTGACCATCAATACACCGACTATCTAATAACAAGTGCATCCAAGTAGTGCTAGCAGTAATCGGTAAACCACGACTTTTAGCAACTTGAATTAATTCAACACTCCGGGCTGTGGAAACTCGCATGATATGAACAGAGGTACCAATAGCATCAACTAATTCCAATACAGAAGCTAAAGCAGCAGTTTCAGCGATTGCCGACACTCCTGGCAAACCCAAGCGCATCGAATCATAGCTTTCTCGCATCACCCCATTACCTGCCAACTTACGGTTATTGCAACATAAAGCTATAGGTTGATTGAGAGGTTTGAGATATTCCAAAACTCGCCGTAAAAGACCAAGGTTTTCCAGAGGTAAACCATCAGCAAATCCCACAATTCCTGTTGTAGCTAACTCTCCCAATTCCGTCATTTGCTGACCTTGTAAGCCTTGGGTAATAGCACCCCAATAATAAAGGATAGGGAAAGGAGATGGATTGGTTCCCAAATTTTGTAACCTAGCTAAACCAGCCAGATTATCAACAGGTGGAACAGTATCAGGCAAAATTGCTAATCTGGTAAAACCTCCTGCTGTAGCTGCTTGCATCAGAGATTCTATAGTTTCCCGCTCCTCAAAACCTGGTTCCCCACTATGACAATATAAGTCTACCAAGCCAGGACCTAATATTAATCCCTGACAATCTTGAATGTCTGTTTTAGTGGGGAACTGAGAAACTGTTTCTTCAACTGCTGCTATTTCACCATCAATGGTTAAAACATCAGCAACTTGATCTATGTTGGAAACTGGATCTAATATTCGGACTTGTTGAAGTAGTTTACTGTTCATCAAAATTCAATGGTCAATGATTAGTAGTCAAGAGGGAGAAACTAGAAAACATAAAAAAACAACGGTCTGAAGGTTCCCAGAAGTTTTAACCCTTGATAAGTAGGTTTGAAGATTTCGCCAGAAGCATGAAATACCCTTTTTGTTCGTACCATGTAGAATCTCACACGGTAGAAAATTGCTGGCGCCTAGTCACCCTATCTTTATCAGCCTCATCCGTCTACAGGGTGAGGTAATTTATCCTCTACAATGCCCCTGCTGCAGTCTGATCAAGAATACCAGCAGACAAATGAGAAGTAATATTCATCACTTCCAAGACTGGGAGTCCATCTGGCCCTTGAGGATAATCAATCACAGTAACGGCTCCATTTCCTTGCTTAAAATTCCAGAAATGTTCAGGAGTCAAACCAAACAAATTACAAAGAATTGCCTTATTTATGGCATCATGGGCAACAACAATACCAGTACCAGAAACTGACCGAATAATTCTCTGCCAAGCAGCGATCGCTCGTCCCCAAACTTGCTGTAAATTTTCCCCTTCTGGCATTTGTACCGTTGCTGGAGAATTTTTCCACTGCTGCCAAAGACCAGGAAAATCAGATTCAATTTCCGACTCAAACTTTCCCTCCCAGAGACCATGACTAATTTCCCACAAATCACGGTCTAACTGTAACTCAATATTTGGGTGATGTTGCAAAATAATCTCTGCCGTCTCCTTCGGCCGTAACATCGAACTACTAAACGCAAAATCTAGATGAACATCCTTGAGAAATTCCGCAGCTTGGCTAGCTTGTGCCCGACCATTATCATTAAGAGGTACATCAATTTGTCCCTGAAACTTACCATCTCGATTCCAATCAGTCTCACCATGACGCACCAGTAGCAATCGTGGACCTTGATGTTGATCTCTAGGTTTAGGTAACTTCTCACCGACATGAGTAGTAAGATTCATTGATTCTAATTGAACAGCACCCCCAGATTTACCTTCCTCAGAGAAATCAGGATCAGGAGCAGAAAAGTTAAGTATAGTAATGCCACAATTAGACTGTTGGATAGACTGGTAAAAAGAAGGTTTTATTCCCAAAGCTGTAGCAATTAGACAGCGATTAATACCATTGTGCGCCACAACCAGAACATTTTTGTTTATATTGTCACTCAAAATTTCATCCCAAAATTGACGGGCTTGGTTAAATAAGGACAGTATAGGATAATGCTTAATTTGCCCCTCTGGTGTTGAGATTTCCATATAAAACTCCTGGGGGCGTTGATTCCACAAACGATAATCTGCTTGAAATTTCTCCTTGACTTCTTCACGCAACATTCCTTCCCACAAAGGCAAATCCACTTCTTTTAATTTTTCTCTAGCTTGCACTGGAGGAGGAGAATCTAAACAGGAATAGATATATTCTGCGGTTTGTTTAGCCCTTTTAAGGGGGCTCGTGTAAATAGCATCAAACTTCAAACTTTTCAGAGCTACACCTACTTGAATAGCAGTATTTATACCTATTTCTGTTAGCACTGATAGATCAAGGCGGCCTTGAATTCGGCGTTCAATATTGTAGGTGCTTTGGCCATGGCGCACAAGTATAACACGGGTACTCATTGACAATTTAGATAATAGGGGAACTGTCCAACAGAGTAGATTGTACCTCGTTTTGACTCATGGGTAGCTATTAATAATTGATAATTGATAATTGATAATTGATAATTGATAATTGATAATTGATAATTGTCAATTGTTAAAAGGGTAATAGGGAAGATGTATATTTGCTTTTGAAGCTAAGATAATATTTTAATCAACATTCTTGGGAGACATTAATGACAATTAAAAAGTTAATTTTGAGTATTTTGACTATTATAGCGATCGCTTTTATTAGTTTTTCCTTATATAGTAGTGTGACTCAGCCACAAATTCAAACTCGTCTAGAGTTATATCAAAGCAATTTATTATTGCACGCTGCCGAATGGCATCCTCAAGATTTAGACAGTAATAGTTTTCAGCAAGCCCGTGAAGCTTTGATTGGTAAAGACTCTTATGAAGCAGGTTTAATACAGTACAAAGATGCTCGTGATTCAGCTCAAAAGCAACTAGAAAAACAACAAAAAAATTTAACAAATTCTTCTTCAGAAGAGGATAACTCAGAGACAGCAACACAATTAAATCAGAATATAAATCAGCTCAAAAGCTTAATTAATGAATTTGATATTTATATTGGTATTTTGCAAGTCGAAAAAAATCAAATAGATGTAGCTCTAAAAAATTGGCGAAATTTAATAGAGTCAGAAGCAGCGAATCAACCTTTAGGGGAAACAGCAAAAGTTTTAGTAGGAATTTGGAGTACACCAGCAATAATTTTACCTGATGCAGAAACTTTAATCCAGAAAAATTTAGAAGGATGGTTTCGCTATCGAGCTTTAAAACAATTATATAAATTACAAGAAAGACAAGAACTTTTAGAGCAACTGCAAACCCAAGAGCAAGAAATAGCAGAACAAGCTGTATTCAAGTTAGTAGCTGTTGCTGGTATTCCCGGAATGGGATTAATATTGGGAGTGGGATTACTAATATTTTTAGGAGTGCAATGGTTAATATCTGGAAAAGAATCTCTATTATTAAAAAATGCCAATTTGCCTTGGGAAGTTACTTGGGATGGTGAAACGATTGTACAAGTATTTGTAGTGGGGTTTTTCTTGGTTGGTCAAATTATAATTCCTTTGGGATTAGAGATTTTTAAAAGTTTCACAAATTGGCAACCTGCAATGATAGGAGTTAGGGTACAAGCAGGATATATTCTCAGTAGTTATATTTTGTTTTCTCTCGGAGGTTTATTGGTGCTTTATTTATCATTAAAGTCATTTTTACCCTTGCCCCAAGGTTGGTTGAAGTTTGATTTCCGGAATGGTTGGCTTTTATGGGGTTTAGGTGGTTATTTTGTGGCTTTACCAATGGTGATTTTAGTATCTCTAATTAATCAACAATTATGGCAAGGTAAAGGTGGTAGTAATCCAATTTTACCGATGGCTTTAAAAGGACAAGACGGATTAGCTTTAGCTCTATTTTTTGTCACAGCTTCTATTGCTGCACCAGTGTTTGAGGAAATTATGTTTCGCGGATTTTTATTACCTTCTTTAACAAAATATATGCCTGTTTGGGTAGCAATTGTAGCAAGTGGATTTTTGTTTGCTATAGCACATTTGAATATTTCAGAAGTTTTACCTTTGGCAGTTTTAGGAATGATTTTAGGGGTAGTTTATACGAGGTCTCGTAATCTTTTGTCTTCTATGTTGTTACATAGTTTATGGAATAGTGGCACTTTGTTAAGTTTGTATATTCTGGGGAGTGGAACTCCTTAATATTTGATCAACAATAGAAGTAGGATGGACAAATGTAACTTAATGTTGGATGAGTCTGAGCTACAGAATATTTGCCCAGCAGGGAAGCTATTGGAAAAATTACAGCGTCTTTTACTTCACTGGAGCAAGTAACTTTGGCATAGTTGCCTTTCAGCCAGAATCTTTGTACTGCTCTCAGGTGAGCAAATGTGGGTTGATCGACTACAAGTCTCTATTAGTCAAGATTTGCCCTCCCTACGGGAAATTTATATTTATAGCCTTTCATCTTAAGCATTCAGCTTTCAGATATTTGCTAATACCAAATCCGGTTATATAGGGTAATTATCCCATTCCTAAATCCCTTGCACAGCAAAGACTTCGACTTTTTTGAATACCCACTTACTAAAGCGGATTTGGTATGACTAGAAGAGAGGGAGAGAATAGTAGATTAAGGCATTATTTAGCTAGATTGCACCGTCAAACTTTTTGCTATTCTAAATCGAAATAAATGCTATATTTATCTATAAAACTACTTATTTACTACTTAAAATACAGAAGTTTTTTTTGTAATTTAATTTTAATAGATAATTTGGCGTTGCATAATATAGGTATGAATCGTCAATTGGCTGCTAATTATATACCTCATGATGCAAGTTATTTCAGGGTAGTCCTGCATAGTAATGGTGAGGAATAAAACTTGGTATTCAGCTAAATCTTGATTCCGGCAAATATCCTTGAGTTTTGTGAGAATTGGGTTGTGAAAAAATCATCGCCCCCAACCTCTACCATTACTAT
>JAJEAQ010000424.1 GCA_022822685.1 Trichodesmium sp. jk18x7bins.61 | reverse complement strand
CTTCATTCTTGTAAATGTTAATAACTTGACTACTATTCATTCCAGCAATTAGGGATCCTGTAGTCAGAGCACCTGTAGAAGTACCAGCAATCAAATCAAAGTATCCCTGTATAGACTGACCTTTACGTTCTTGAATTTGTTTTTCAATTTCTTGGAGTATTCTGACCGCCATTACTCCACGAATACCACCACCATCTAAGCTCAGAATTTTGAAAGTCATAATAGTTTATTTGGGCTTGTATATAATCATTTAGCTATCTAGATTATATCATTGCTATATCTATCTATTACTCATGTAAGGTTTGGCATCAGATTTATGTTAGTATTAGAAGCTGATTATATTTGGTCTGTTAACTTTTATCCTGCTGAGAAGGTATCTATAAATAAAAATTAAGCCTTAATGTAGGGTGGGTTAGGTGGGAAGAATTCCACACTGATGATAGGATATTTTCCCCGCCCGTAAGGGCGGGGTTTTGATCCGTCGTAACCCACCGAAGATTAGTTATTTGATGTTGTTTTTAGATTTTTTTACAGATATCTTCTAGTGCTCTTTTGGAATCTTGTGTAGAAAAAGTCAAGCAACTACTTACCAACACCTAATTTTACTTCTGTCCAAGTTTGATCGTATAAAACTGTTGCCTTACCAACGTCTCGAAGATAACGAAGTTTGACAAATAATTCTGATGTGGGATAAATAGCAGGATTATTCAAATCAGAAACTTCGATTAAACCTTGGTCTTTCGTAGCTTGGTTTGGGGTAGCATACTTAATGAAATTTTAAATTTTTGCTCCTATTTCTGGTGTCAAAATAAAGTTGATAAATTTTTCTGCAAGCTCTTGATTCTGACTACCTTTGAGAACAACCATATTGTCAGTGAAAATAATACTTCCTTCTTTTGGAATAGAGTAACTAAGGTTAGGATTTTCCTTCATAACTTGAAAAATATCCCCACTCCATTCACTGGTTAAATCTACTTCTCCTTGGTTTAATAAGTGTTGACCATTGTCGGGTGCAAAAGCAGCGATCGCCTGTTTATTTTTGATCAGAAAATCTCGAGCTTGAGTAATTCCTTCAGGATTAGTTGTATTGGGATCGTAACCAAGAGAAATTAATGCCAGAGCAAAGGTACTGCGCATATTATCTAATAAAGCAACTCTACCCTGAAATTTCGGGTCAAACAGAGTTAACAAACTATCAATTTAAACCCCAGTTGCTTTGAGATTATAGCCAATTCCCATAGTACCCCATTGGTAAGTCACACTATATTTATTTCCGAGGTCATAGGGAGGGTTAATAAATTTATCATTGAGCTTTTTTAAGATTAGGAATATTCTCTTTATTTAGTTCTTATAGTAATCCTTCAGATGCCATAATTTGCACCATATAATCAGATGGAAAAGCTAAATCATAACCAGGATTTACCGGCTTAATTTTTGCAGACAAGTCCTCATTATTTTCATAGGTATCGTATTTGATTTTGACATTAAATTTATTCTAAAAATCAGTAATTACTTCTGGAGCAATATATGTTTACCAATTATAGATACTGAGAACATTATTAGTCTTATTCTCTAAATTATTTTGATTATTAGCACAACCTATTGGGAAGATTAATGCCAGCATAAATAGCAACAAAAAAATTATGATTTTTTTCATCTCTACTCACTGACTTATATAATTTTATGTGTTTTTTTTTTGATGACCCAATTTATCAAGAAACAGGGAAGATCTCACCAACATTAAAGAAGCTAGTAACATCAAAGTAGATATAGCATTAATAGCTGGTGTTACCGAAAATCTAATCATACCATAAACGAATAATGGTAATGTAGTTGAACCGACTCCCGCAGTGAAAAAGGTAATCACAGAATCATCTAATGATAAAGTAAAAACTAACAAAGCAGCACTAAAAATTCCCAGCAAAATTAAGGGTAAAGTAATACGCAAAAATGTTCGCAATTCATTAGCGCCCAAGTCTAAAGCGGCTTCTTCTATCACAGGATCAAGTTGAGCGACTCGTGATCTGACAGTTACGACAACAAAAGAGATACTAAATGTTACATGACCAATAATTATTGTGGGCCAACCTAGCACTAAACGAACACCTAAAATATTTTCTATTAGTTGAAACGCCAGAGAAAAGAAAACCAATAAAGAAATACCGATAGTAATTTATGGAATAATTATCGGCAGAACAAGCAATGCCTCTAATAAATTCCTTCTGGGAAAACGAAAACATTCCAATGCTAAAGCCATCATCGTGCCAAAAATTGTTGCCAGTAATGTAGAAATTGTTGCAGCTAAAAGACTATTTTTCATGGCATCCAAAATCATCACATCAGTAACAGTATTATTAGTTGCTCCTTGTAATAAATTCCGATACCAATCTAGAGTAAAACCTCGCCAAACAGCATTAAAGCGGGAATTGTTAAATGAGTAAGTTATTAAAATAAAATAGGTAGATAAAGAAAGGCAAAGCCTAGAACTGCATTTAGCCATAATCCAAATTTACCAAGTGAACGAATGAGTAAATCGATTTGTTTCATTCTAGGTTTTGAGATAAAAATAAATAATACAAATTATCTGTGAATTTCCATCAAATTTATCCCCATCCCGTCCTCCTTTTTATCCCCCCTAGCCCCCAGGGCTGTTGCCTCCCGGGGGAGTCGCTTCGCTTTCATTAAAAAAATTTATAATTGCTATGACCTTTATGCTGTGTGATTTTCAGCTAATATTTTCTCCTAATTCATAAATTATTCAGAAAAAATTTGGCGCTCGAACTCCGTTCTGCTGCGCGATAGAACGCCAGTGGCAAAGGCTTTGAGGAAATTAAGGTTCAAAATCTTAAGGGAGAATGAAACAGCCCTACCCCTAGCCCTCTTTGAAAGGGGGTAACTAGAAGATGCTGCATTTTTTGAAGTCAAGGAAGTTAAATTTTTTTGTATTCAGAGAAGCGAAAATAGATA
>JAJEAQ010000174.1 GCA_022822685.1 Trichodesmium sp. jk18x7bins.61 | reverse complement strand
TGCTCCCAAACCATTAACAAAAAGGATTAAGAAGTATAGAAAATTAAGTAAATCATTATCAAAGAAAACATGCATGGTCTAAAAGAACCGAAAAAGCTAGACTCAGAAAAGCTAAATTTCACGCCTAGTTAAAAGATACTCCCACAGATTTCTTATTTAAACTATCAACTAGAATTATTCACGAGAAGCAAGTAATAGTTTGGGAAGATTTGAATGTGTCAGGTATGGTAAAAAACCGGAAACTGTCGAGAGCAATCAGTGATTTAGGTTTCGGACATTTTAGGTTGGTCTGGGAATCTCCACGCCGTAGGGCTGGAGAGGATGTCAACTGTTTACATAGATAGTGGGGTAGTTCATTAAGGCAAAAATCGGTTTTAGATAAGTATCCTGATGGAGCGCTGCTCAATCCCTGTGGTTTGCTAGCGCCAAGCTGATGCTTTTCATGTCGGCAATATATGATTTTGCATAAGTTCGATATAGATTAGACAAGATTAACATTAGCACATCATGGTCAAGCTTTATTTTTGCTCTCTGCTAGTGCATAATTAGGGCGCCACATCGCAACTACGTAAATATTAGTTTTGAGTAGGGGTTAGGAGTTGGGAGTTGGGAGTTAGCCAGACGCTCCGCAGGGAAAATACTGTTAAATAGAATTTGAGGCCTGATTTTTTCTGCTCAAAAAATACTTAAAAGACTTACCAATGGTCATTATTATAGATCTCAAATGGGTTCTATATGAGCTTTGAATTGAATATTCTGCATGATGAACCTCCTAATGTTGGCCTGGAAAACTATGATTTTTATCTGATTAGCTATACAATTCAACTAGGGGAATGGTCTCGATTTTGTCTATGGCGATCGCGATGTTGAGGCTCCCCATTATCACAATTTGAAATCACAGCTAACACTGCCGACTCATGGTTTGGTTTATCCTATGGATAAGCAACGCTTACGCACTTCCTCAACCAAACCTACAAAATTGAGTAGGTTAATTTTGATTCCCATTTTGCCCAACAAATCTAGCTAACAGTTCATCACGAGATAATTGCAATAACAAAGGTACTAATTCAGCAGGTAATAGAGAAAGTGATGGTTCGATTATTGCTTCTAGTTGGTCATCTATTGTTCCAAAACGAACTGTGAGAAGATTTTCTATTAGCTCTTGGCGTTCTTGTTGTACTCCTAACTGTGTAGCCTCTTCTAAGCGTTGTGAAAAAAGTGGCGATCATCCCATAATTAACTCCCTATCTTCTGATTCTAAATCTGGATTTACTTCTATTGTCCTTTGACGACCTTTGTCTTTTTTTCTTTTTTTTGACATCTAACTTATATCTCAGTTAAGCTTTCTTTTGTCAGAATATCTATTCGTATGAGTGAGAGAAGAAGTCGGCTTTTCCTTTTTAGGAAATACATGTTTTAGCTAAAGCTACAGGCTCTACATGGGGGGACAAATCTAGAATCCCTATCTATTCTATTACAGAACAACAGGGAGCCGACAGGCTCAAACGCTTTCTCTCCCATCCTTGACTCGACAGAGATTTCCGTCTTTGTTACCTCCTCGCTACTCAAGATTTCCTTGAGACTCTTTCGGGTTTACCCTGTTGTATCGTCTGAAGTTTTTAAAATGATTTCGGCGACAGGCTCCATGAAAAGGTGGTTATTTACTGACGGAAGGGATTCGTTTTCACATATTGATGAAGATTAAGCATCAATATCACCTCCTTACTTTTTGGTTACAGCCTATCAGGGATAATTTGGCTGTTTCCTATATGACGCAGTTTTAGCTAAAGCTACATGAATAATCGACAACGCGCGACTGTGTTCACCTTTCCATCTCTTTCCCTCTTGCTCCATTCCTCTTAATCCCTAGAGGCTGTCGGGTCCATGAACAAGAGTAATCGGACTCATAGAGTCTTTTCCGTGTAGGCTCGGGGTGAAAATCCCTAGGGGACTCAGTGTCCCATTTCAGACGACCAGTTGCCTCCTCCTGGAGGAGCTTTCCTTACGGAATGCGGAGCATTCATGTCGCGCGGTCATGAATAAATCTAGTCATCAATTTAATTTCAGGTTTGAGCTGAGAAATTGTTGAGGTTAATCAGGGGAATAATCTAGAGCGATCGCGCTGCTGAGAGAAAGCATTTTAGCATATTTTCTATTAATTTTCGGCTACCTCGTAAGGATTTAGCAACGTTACCCCACACCGCGTTGCTGCCTCTTCTAATCTGACATCTAGTGTTGCTAGAGGCAATCCCATTCGTATTGCGCTCTCTAAATAAGCAGCATCATAGGCAGCTAACCCTTGTTCTCTTCCCAAAAGCAAAGTCGCTCCTAGTGCTTGATTTTCTGTCAATTCATCAACTTGGATTAACAAAGACTCTAAAAGGTTAATCGCCGTTTCCGTTTGCTTGTGGTTCATCCGGTTACGTCTTTCTGCCACCAGCAGCGTATTAACAATCTCCAATAGCCAAATTCCTGGCACAAAAGCTTCTGCATTTGGCATCAAAGCTAGTACTGCCTCAGCATAACCTTCCAACTCGTCAACCAAACACCAACTAATTGCTACAGAAGAATCTAAAACAAACCGAATCAAAATCTTCGCCCCTCTTCCATCATCTCTGGAATTGACAAAGAGTCAATAGATACTTCCTGTCGCAGTTGTTGCATTTGAGAAATTGCTGCTTGAGTTGATTCTTGCGTAACAGCTTTCCCCCAAGCATTATAATGGGGTTGTTGTTGCTGTGGGGATAATGGCTGAAAAATTACCATTATTTCTAAGTCTGTATCTTTGGTCTCCGGTGGCATTTGCACTTTTAATATTCCATCGGAATCTATATGAGCTTTGAATTGAATATTCTGCATGATTAACCTCCTGTTGTTGGCCTGGGGAACTATGATTTTTATCTGATTAGCTATACAATTCAACTAGGGGAATGGTCTGTTTCTCTAGAGCGATCGCGCTGTTGAGGCTCCCCATTATCACAATTATAAATCAAAGCTAATACTGCCAACTCTAGGTTGGGTTTATCCTACAGATAAGCTTCGCTAACGCGCTCCTCAACCCTACCTACAGGGTTAACCTACTGTATCTTTTTGAAAATTAGGGTACTCTTATCTGTTGAGAAAACAATTTCCACCTCATTAGTGTGTTCTATAAAAAATTCATCTGTTGCAGTTTTAGAACCTCTGTAACACATATAGTCATCAATAATTATAAAACCACCTACTGAAACTTTGGAAAACATTACCGTGAGTTCTTTTTTTGTGGAATCGTACCAATCAGTGTCTAACCTTAGAATAGATATACTCTCAGGAACTATTTCTCCATCAAGAGTTTCCATCACATCACCCTTAATATAAAAGATTTTTTCTTCTGGATATTTTGTCAAGGACATATTTTGTTTGACAATATCTAAAGGACAAAATGCCCATTTATTTTCGTTATGCCAATGATCGTATCTTCTTTTGTATTCTCCTGTTAATATTTTATTGTAGATTATTTTTTCGTACTCTTCGTCTTTATCGGATTTTGGCTCGGTCATGCCTTCAAAACTGTCGTATAAATAAATACTTCTTTTGGTGTTGTATTTGATTTGAGACATCGCCATAACCATCACACAACCTCCCTTCCACACACCACATTCAACTAATGAACCTTTGACATCATTTCTGTTGATATCATTAACCAAATTTATTAAAATTTTGAGATGCTCTTCAGTAACCATCGTATATGGTTTTGATTTTTTGTATGATGACTGTTGTCGATAGATCGCTCTCTTCTTTAAGGAATAGTATGCTTCCTACTTCTGCATTTAACCTCGCCTCCTCATTCTCATTTTCCAACCTAATCCGAGCATGTAACTTAGAGCTTAAAGCAGACCATTGTATTTGACTTAACTCTCCAACTAAAACAATTTCTGGTCCTGCATCTACCTCTAATTCTTCTTCCATTAACAAATTCATTACCACGCTAGATAAAATTAAATCTGCATCTTCAGCAGCAATATTACTATTATCTACCAGGAGAGTCATTTTACTTTGATCTGGATGAGAAGCGATCGCCTTAATCACCTCTTGCAGTTCCCTACCCAGAGACTCCTCTGGTTGAGACCAATCTGGAAAAATAATTAAATTAATCTCTCTTAATAGCAGTTTTTCTTGTAGACTGGGTAGATACTTCTGCTGTAAAAACTTTACATCACCCTCTTTTATTCGCAGCAACTCTTCAAACTTTTCCTCCAATAAATCTATAGAGCGGTCAATATCAAATAGTTTGGCTCGCTTTTGACCAGCGATCGCCATTTGCTGCCATTGCAGGGGATTTTTAGTCAAACTCATCAAAGCTTCAGCTAAAGCCAAAGCATTTTCCGGTGGAAAAGTCAACCCACTCACCCCCGCTTCCACAATTTCAGCAGCCCCACCAGTACCACTGGTAATTACAGTCAAGCCTGCTGCCATTGCTTCTACCTGCGATCGCCCAAAAGGTTCTTCCCAAACAGAGGGAAAAACCAAGACATTGTGAGTAGCAAAAAGCTCAATTAGCCCTGTACGGGGTAAATATCCTAGAAAACGTACTTTCTTATCAAAACCGCGAGTTTGGGCAACATTTTTTAAATGGTTTAAAAAATCTATCTTTGGTGCATCGCCAGCGATCGAACATTCAAAGTCAATTCCCGCATAATGTAGTATTGCTAGAGCTTCGATTAATGTTTGCGGACCTTTATAGGGTAAAACTAAACTGGCGAAGACAATACGGAGTTTATCTAAATTAGGCAAGCAGCACATTTGAAACTGCTCAATAAAAGCTCCAGGGTAAACAACACCAATTTCATCGAGGGGATATTTCTGTTTAATCACACCTTGTCTACCATATTCACTATTTGCTCCAACGTAGTAAAGGGGGCTATTGGGAGTACAATCTACAGGATATCCTGGTTGGG
>JAJEAQ010000178.1 GCA_022822685.1 Trichodesmium sp. jk18x7bins.61 | reverse complement strand
GGCTAAACGGCTTATTTGTTGAGTAGACTTCTAGCCTGCTTTCATCCCTCGGTTGAACCCAGGCTTTCTGCTGCCCTAGTACAACACGGTGTCAATAAACCAACATAAAAAAATGCTTAAAGTTATACAAATAATACTTTTGTATGAGTTACTTTTGACTTTTAACGAACCCCTAGCGGTCATTGCTGAGTGCTATTTCAAAGGAATAAAATCTGCTTGTTGTATAAGCTGTTGACCTTGGATTGATCAAGTCAATTCCATAAAATTCTTTACTGCTAAACTTGTTGGGTTTGATACTACTAAGAATCCGCTACGATTCAGGGGATAATTATCATTATTAATAGCAGCTTTATCTACAGGATAAATGCTGTTAATTGGTACAACTCTAACGGTAGTTTGTTTTTTTCCTGAGGGACTGTGGTGTAGCTAATTCCATTTTTTCCCAAGTTTCGTAAAATTGGGGTTGTAACATCTCTTTTATATGTAATAAAGTTTTAACTATCTGGAGCAAAAGATTCTCCTAGCAAATACAACATCTTGGAATAAATCATAAGTGCCACTTTTGGGAGAACGATTCATAACTTTAATTGGTAAATCAGGGCCTCCAACTTCTGACCAATTAGTAATTTTTCCCTGATAAATATTTTTTAGTTGCTCTAATGTTAAGCCTCCTTTGTAGGGATTGGTAATCCCTACTACTACTACAGAATCTTTAGCAATAGGAATTAATTTGATGCTGGCTTGAGTTTCGTCTGGTCTTAGAGTACGAGATCTTGCTGCTATTTGTACCTGATTTGCGAGTAAATTCTTCATGCCTTGATTTGAACCATTTGGGAAACCTTCAGCCGCTCCATAACTGACAGGAATATTTGGAGATTTCTGTTTATAAGCACTTTCTAGTAGCTTGGATTAACTTAACCATTGTCACACTACCATCTATTGCTAATATATGAGGATTTGGTAGGGAAAAGTCTAGCTCAGAAACTATTTGATTAGCTACTTCAGCCAGGCTCTGTTTTGCTGGTGGATTATAATATCTCGCCCTTACGGGCGGGGTTTAAATAATATTGTGATTAGTATTCTGTGATTTATTTTGATTTAAGAAAAATCAGTATCCTCCCCCACCTATTAGGATAAATAAGAGGAGAAAAATAATTTATGGCGGTTTATTATTGTTAGCTATGATTATTAATGCCAACCCTGGGTATGGTAACTTTTATCCTGACGTGGTTGATGCTTTTAACTTGATAGAAGCGATCGCATATTTCATTCAAACCTAAAATACACCAACCATGAACCCTATTTCTATAAGATTTTTATTCTGATAGAAGTTGATTAATCCTGCAATTTTTGGCGTTGCTGATTTGGGATATGAATTGTTATAAGTTTAAAGAGCAATCCATCATTTAATCCATTATCTTCGGTGGCTGGATGTACCTGTTCCATATCGTTGTTCATAGCTTGATTCAGCGGCTACTCAAATAGGGGAATCGGTTTTCATCCCCCAATTAAAATGTGGTAGCTTTCAACCTCTCAAATGTTTTTGGTAATCTCTCTATGCCATTCACATTTACCAATCTTAAATCTGGACAAGTTCGTTTAATTAAACCTGTGAGAACTTTTCCGGGGCCAATTTCTATAACTCTTTTTATGCCTTCTTTTTCCATCTCTAGAGATGTTTCACGCCACCGCACACCATTTGTCATTTGTTGATACAGACGCTGTTTGATTGTCGTCCCATCTGTGGTTGCAGTTGGTTCAAAATTAGAAATGATCGGAACTTTTGCATCAACAAACTCTACTGATTCTAATATTTGTTGAAATTCTGTAGACGCAGACTGCATTAAGTGAGAATGAAACGCCCCTGAAACATTTAACTTAACTGCACGTTTAACTTTAATTTTGCTGAGTAAAGTTTCTACCGCTTCTGGTGTACCAGATATCACAGCTTGAGCAGAATTATTATCATTTGCTAAAACAACATCAGGTATTTGCTGAAGTTCTTCCTCAAGCTGTTTTTGGTCAAATCCCATTAATGCTACCATCTGTCCACCGGTGTCATTATTCATTAGTTCGGCGCGTTTTTTCACTAATTTTAATCCTGTCTCAAAATCAAATACTCCACCAACGTATAGAGCCACATATTCTCCTAAACTATGACCTGCAAGTAAGTCTGGTTGCAAAGAATGAACCAACATTTCATCTGCCAATATGCTTTCTACTACATATAAGCAGGGTTGAGTATAAAGAGTTTGAGATAATTTTTCTTCTTGGGTTTGGCAAATTTCTGTTACACACCAACCTAAAATTTCATTAGCTTGCTCAAATTTGGCTTTAGCATAAGGGAAATCTAATAAATCTGTTCCCATACCAACTTCTTGAGAACCTTGTCCTGGAAACACCCATGCTGTTTTTGTCATTTTGATATTATTTGATTTTTCTAATTCTTCAATTTTGACTGTGTCAAAATTTGTTTGAAATCTCTAAATATTACATCACAGTTATTTTAATTTCAACCTTTGAATTAACTAAAGCCCCATTCAAAAATTGCTGCTCCCCAGGTTAATCCGGCTCCAAAACCAGAAGCAGCAATAATGTCTCCTTGTTTAATTTTGCCTTCTCTTACAGCCTCATCTAAAGCTAGAGGTATAGAAGCTGCAGAAGTATTACCATAATTCCTGAGATTACTAATAACTTTTTCTGGCGGAATTTTCAGCCTATTAGCCACAGTATCCATAATTCTTTGATTAGCTTGATGTAATAGTAACCAGTCAATTTTATCCACAGTAATATCAGACCTAAATAATGCTTTTTCTATCACTTCTGGTACTTTTTGTATGGCAAAACGATAGACTTCTTTCCCATTCATAGTTATTGGTTGATAAGTACCTTGACTAACAGTTACTTCTGCAATAATCTGTTTTGGTTGCGGTTGGTAAGATAGATTTAAACAGCTATTTTGACTCCCATCGCTACCTAGCTCAAATCCAAGGAGGCGATCGCGTTCTGCTGCTTGCAAAACTACTGCTCCTGCCCCATCTCCAAATAAAACACAAGTACGTCTATCTGCCCAGTCTACCCACCGGGAGAGAATATCCGCCCCAATCAGCAAAATATTCTGATAAACTCCTGTACGGATAAATTGTGCTGCTGTAACTAGGCCAAATATAAAACCAGAACAAGCAGCAGTCATATCAAAGGCAACTGCTCTGTAGGCTTCCAACTCTCCTTGAACTTGACTGGCAGTGCCAAATAAATCATCAGGAGTAGATGTAGCTAGGATAATCAGGTCAATATCTATAGGAGTTATCTGAGCTTGAGCGAGAGCTGCTAAAGATGCTTGTGTTGCGATGGTACATAATGACTCTTTTGGCTGTGCCAGTCTGCGTTTCCGAATCCCTGTACGAGAGCTAATCCAATCATCAGAAGTCTCTGCTATCTGAGATAACCCTTGATTATCTAGGCATAATTCTGGTGTAGTCGAGCCGCTCCCCGTAATGGCAATGCCGATATTTGTCATCTGTTAGTTTTATATGATTTGTTTTCTGATCTTATTGAGGTCGCCATCAACCAATTTCTCAATCTATATTAACTACAGGATTTAGACATGATCAACGCCACGATTAGAAATGTCCCCTAATCAGCTAGGTTTTTCATAGCTGTTTTTGAGTATTACTTGGCATCTGACAATACAAAATAATTTTTAGAGTAGAGAAATTGTGTTTTTCAAGGAATTAATCTCGTAACCCCATTGTCCAGATGGTGTTTTGAGTACAGTAATTTCATCCACCTTCAGCCATAAGGCATAATTTATAAGACATCTATGCTTTCTGGTTGATAGTTAGAACTAATTCGTTCCAGCACTCCATTTTCGACTGCTTCTTTTGCTGAACGAACTGCACTACATATGCTTGCAGCTTGGGAAGAACCATGACTTATAATACAAACTCCTCCTACTCCTAACAATAACCCTCCTCCATGCTCTACATGGTCTATTCTTTGCTTCATTCGTTTTAAGTTCGGTCGTAATATTGCCGTACCTATTTTGCCACTCAACCCTGGTGTCAATTCTTCTTTCATCATTTGTAGTACAGCATCACCTACTGCTTCAGCAAACTTTAATAAGATATTGCCTGAAAAACCATCACAAACTATCACGTCAAATCTACCAGATAAGACATCACGACCTTCTGCATTACCAATAAATTTAATTTGATTATTTTCCTGTAATATTTGGTGGGTGCGTACTGCCAAGTCATTTCCTTTTGATGGCTCTTCCCCTATATTAAGTAGTCCCACTTTTGGATCAGATGTCCCCAAGACATATTGGCTATAAAATTTCCCCATGATGGCAAACTGCTCTAAAAATTTCGGACGGCAGTCTACATTTGCCCCTACATCCAGGATGAGGACAGTTTTTTTAGGAATCATTGTGGGCAAAACTGCTCCTAGTGCAGGGCGATCAATTCCTGGTAGTCGCCCTAAGCGTAGCAATGCAGAGGCCATTGCTGCTCCTGAATGGCCAGCAGAGACTACAGCATCAGCTTCTTTCTGCTTGACTAAGTCCATAGCTACATTAATTGATGCTTTGGACTTACGCCTAATAGCAGTTAAAGGCTCTTCGTGCATTTCAATTATTTCCTCAGCCTGGATTATTTCTGGCAGAGGTTGGTTTAACTTGTGATGAATACAGGCCTTAATTTGCTGATGGTCTCCAACTAGCAATGCTTTGACTCCATAAGCTTCTTGTGCTTTGAGTGCTCCCTGAATAATTTGTGATGGGGCATAGTCCCCACCCATAGCGTCGATTGCGATTCGTGTAGGCATTGTTCCCATTGACCAAAGTTAGAGAAACCTTCAAAATTTTAGCAGTTAATTGATCTTTCAACTTAGCTTTATTGCTTTTGAAAAATTATTTTATTACAG
>JAJEAQ010000432.1 GCA_022822685.1 Trichodesmium sp. jk18x7bins.61 | reverse complement strand
AATCAAGTCAGAAGCAAGAAAGTCAATTTAAAAGGTTATTTCGACTCTAATGAATATTCTTTCGTACAAATGAAGCAAGTTAAAATTAATAAATATTTATGAATTAGCATGAATAAAAGTTATATCTATCAGCCAAAATGTGTGACAATATACCTGAATTATATTAAATTTAAATGTTAAAACTCTATTAAAAAATGATGCTCCGCTCTTTAACGGAGTGCCAGGAACTTTCAGGGTAGTATTTGATTATAAAATTTTATAAATATAACTTTTGTAATTAGGGATCGCTGAGCATTGATAAAATAATACCTGAAATTTTTGCCAAGGCAGCTCATCAAAGAATATAAAAAAATCAAATCAACATCAATTTAAAAAAAAAAATTGAAGAGATAAATTTGAGGATTTAAGTAAATCATGGAAAATACACAACAAGAAACTGAAGAATTATGGCGGGCTATGGCCGGAGTGATGTCAGTAGCAATAATAATTACTCATGCAGTCGATGGCATGATTCTCTTTAATAACGAGCTGTTTCGACTCACCTTTGGAGTTCCTAGTCAAAATTTAATCAGTTGTTCAAAATTTCATTTTTACTGCAATCCCCAAGAATATGAATTATTGTTGGTAAATCTAGATCAAGAAGGAATAGTGCGCGATCGCGAAGTAGGCTTAAAAAAAAACAGATGGCACACCATTCTGGGCAAAAATATCAATGCGTCCTGTGGAATCTAAAGGGAAAGCGGTAATACTGTCTGTATTCTCAAACACCTCGAAAACCAACCTGACTCTTGAGTCATTGCAAAGACAAGCTTTAACTTTTGAGAATCTCTATGATGGGGTGATTTTGACAGATATACAAGGTGCGATTATTGACTGGAACCCAGCAGCAACTAGAATGTTTGGTTACAAAAAAATTGAAGTTTTGGGTAAGACTCCAGCAATTTTACATAAACCAGAAGTAGCCCCTGTATTAACTCAGCAAATTCTCAAGGGTATGTAAGAAAATGGTCGCTGGGTAGGAGAAATTAACTTTATTCGCAAAGATGGGAGTGAGGGAGTACGTGAAACAACTGTTGTACCGATCTGGATAAATCTCGTCAGGTAGTTTGAACTAGAGGAATTAACCGATATATCACTGAATAAAAACGAGCCCAAGCCAATGAAATTATACTTTTAGAGTCGATCAAATCTCGCGAACGTCAACAGGCAGCAGTTGCACTGATCGGGCAACAGGCTCTAGGGACATTAAATCCTCAGACACTAATAGAGACAGCCGTCACCATCGTTGCCCGAACCTTAAAAGTAAAATTTAGCATGGTGCTGGAATTATTACCTGGAAATCATGCTTTTCTCCTGCGTGCTGGAGTAGGGTGGCAGAAAGGATTGCTGGGGAAAGCGACAGTCAATGCGGGAGAAAAATCCCACGCCGGTTATACTCTTTTAGTTGATCAGCCAGTGATTGTGAAAGACTTGCCCGTAGAAACTAACTTTTCAGGTTGTCCCTTGCTTCATAACCATAAGATAATTAGTGGTGCTACTGTAATCATACCTAACTTGAGAATTAAAAAAATCTCAAAAAACAGATTCCTCTTGCGCTCATAAAGCCAGGGGTATTTTGGGGGTTTATAGTCCAAAATCCTGGGAGTTTACCCAAGATGATATTTACTTTCTAGAAGCGATCGCTAATATTATCGCAACTGCCATTGAACGTCATCTTAACGAGGAACACCTGCAACTGATGAAGCGGGCAATTGATAGCAGCAACAACGGTATCGTTATTACTGATGCTACTCAATCAGATAATCCCATTATTTATGCTAATCCAACTTTCGAGCGCCTCACAGGCTATAATGCGGAAGATACTAATGGGAAAAAATGTCGGTTTTGACAAGGACAATTCAGAAATCAGCCAGCAATTTCTCAGCTCAGAAAAGCAATTTTTCATGGTCAAGAATGTCATGTAATTTTGGGAAATGTTCGGAAAAATGGCACATAATTCTGGAATGAACTATTTATTGCGCCAGTTTATAACTCTCAACACCACTTAACACATTTTGTTGGCATTCAAACAGATATTACAGAAAGATTACGTTGGGAAACAGAATTATTTGTCACGTCTAAAGCATTATAAAAATTCAGTTCCAGCTTGAAGCAACTCCATAAAATTGCCACCTATAATCATCATAATCTAGAAGAACTTTTCGCAGATTATCTCCAAGCAGGTTGTGAGATTTTTGGCACAGAGACTGGAATTATTGGTCAAGTAAAAGGAGAATTATTCGTCATCAAAGCTGCACAATCAAAACAAGATTACTTTGCAGTAGGAAGAGAATTTAATTTAAGGGGGTATTTTATGTGAAAGAGTAATTAAAGAACAAAAAACAATTAATATTTCTGATGTAAAGGCATCTGCTGCCAAAAATATGTCTATAAAATTATATATTGGTACTCCAATATTCGTAAATAATCGAATTTATGGTACTTTATGCTTTTCATTTCCCCAAGCAAGAATTAAAAAATTTGAATCCCATGAGCAAGAAATTATTGAGTTAATGGCTCAAGGAATTGGCAAGTTTATCGAAGCCGAAGAAATGGAGTTAGAGCGTCAGCAAACTGAGGCAACACTCCGAGATAGTGAAGAGCGTTACCGTCGTCTAGTAGAGTATTCACCAGAGGCGATCGCTGTCAACTATATGGGAAAACTTGTCTATATAAATACTGCCGGAGCCAAATTGCTTGGTGCAAATTCCCCAGAGGAAATTATTGGTCAATTCTTCTGGAAATTTATTCATCCAGATTATATAGAAATAGAAAAACGGCGACAGCATCAAGTTCAGCAACAGGGAAAACAAGCAGAGCTACAAGAAGAAAAGTTAGTCCGATTAGATGGAAAAATCATAGATGTGGAAATATCTGGAATACCCTATAATTACCATGGCCAAGTAGCCACACAAATAATTATTAGAAACATCACCCAACGCAAGAGATCCCAAGAAAAACTGATCCATGATGCTTTTCACGATGTACTGACAGGTTTACCAAACCGCACCCTATTCTTTGACAGACTACAACAAGCATTGCGTCGCTCTAGACAACATCCAGAATATCAGTTTGCTGTTTTATTTCTAGATTTAGGTTTAAAATAATTAACGATAGCTTGGGGCATTGCATAGGAGATCAACTGTTAGTAGGGGTAGGCAAGCGACTAGATACTTGTATAAAAGCATCGGATACTCTAGCGAGAATAGGAGGAGACGAGTTCACAATATTACTAGAGTATCCACCGGATATTAGTTATGCTGCTAGACTAGCTCAGAAAATAAATCAATAACTTGCCAAGCCTTTCAAAACAGAAAGACATGAAATCTTTACTACAGCTAGCATTGGCATCGTTCATAGTCGCGGAAATTTTGAGAATAATTCCATTTGCCCTATTTACAACAACCCAGAAGACTTACTACGAGATGCAGACATTGCCATGTATCGTGCTAAAGCTTTAGGTAAAGCTAGACATGAAGTATTTGATTTAGCAATGCACGATTGGGCTATATCCTTGTTAGAGCTAGAAAACGATCTAAGACGAGTTGTAGAAAGAATTAACCGGATCGTGTTTAATTCTGAATTTATCCTCAATTACCAGCCAATTATCTGTCTATCTACAGGGCAAATTACTGGTTTTGAAGCTTTGCTACGTTGGCATCATCCCACCAAAGGCCTGATATCTCCAAGCAAGTTTATCCCCATAGCAGAAGAGACTGGTTTAATTATCCCCCTAGGAATGTGGGTTTTGCGAACTGCTTGTCAACAACTAACTATTTGGCAGGGAGAATTTAGTCATCAACACCAAGAAAATAATTGTAGATTTGCAGTATACAGCACTCAAGAAACGTCCCTGATATCTAATTGTTTACCTCCAGCCAACAATAGTAATGGTAAATGTACTACTAATTGCCCAGTATATAATTCTACTGGCAAATTTCCCACCTACAATTTGACTATGAGTGTAAATCTTTCTAGCAAGCAGCTTTCACAACCAAATTTAGTAGAAGAAATAGAGGAAATTTTGCAACAAACAGGGTGTAATCCTAATTGTTTTAAATTATAAATCACCGAAACAGTAATTATGGAAAACGTGATTTTAGCAACTAAAATGTTGAATAAACTGAAGAATAAAAATATTAAGTTATCAATTGATGACTTTGGTACAGGTTATTCATCATTAAGCTATCTACACCAATTTCCAATTAATAGCCTGAAAATAGATCGTTCTTTCGTGAGTCGATTAAACTCAGATGCTGTGAGTCAGGAACCCTTCAAAATTGTGAGTGGGATTATTGCCCTAGCTCATAATTTAGGATTAGAAGTTGTTGCAGAAGGAATAGAAACTCAATATCAGATGCAACAATTCAGAGAATTTCAATGTAATAAGGGACAAGGATATTTATTCTCAAAACCATTAGATAGTTACCGAGCAGCTCAACTACTTCACTCTTTCAACCCACTTTGCTCGTTGGCATAGCATTCCCTAGAATTAGTTATAAAAAAGTCCTTGTTTGTAGTTGGGATGCCACCCTATCGCTTGATAATGGGGGCGGCATCCCAACTACGAACTTTATTATAAGTGTTTTATCAAAGATTATATTACTAAGATCAAATCAGCAACGCCAATTTTCTGGTAACATTATCCCCGATCAATTAAATTGATAGCTTAGATAATATACAGTGTCTATAATAAGTAGTTTTCCTCAGATTTGGCTGCAAATTTGCCTAGTAGGAGCATGGTTAGGGATGACTGTAATCCTTGCCGAAGCACTTAGCCGCTTTGCCAAAGTCAACTCAGAGGTATCACGAAAAGTCGTTCATATTAGTACAGGGAATGTAATTTTATTAGCTTGGTGGTTGCAAATTCCCGCCTGGGTGGGCATTAGTGCTGGGATTATATCAGCAGCGATCGCTATAATTTCCTACCAAATACCTATTCTTCCCAGCATTAATAGTGTAGGGCGTAAAAGTCTAGGAACATTTTTTTATGCTCTCAGCATTGGCATTCTCATCGCTTGGTTTTGGCCTCTAAAGCAACCTCAATATGCTGCCCTCGGAATTTTAATTATGGCTTGGGGCGATGGATTAGCTGCAGTTATTGGTCAAAATTTCGGCAAACATCCTTATCAAGTTTGGGGTATGAACAAAAGTTGGGAAGGTTCCCTGGCTATGTGTTTAGTTAGCTATACTGTTTGTAGTTTAATTCTTTTGGCAGTCCAAGGTAATATTTGGCAAACCTGGGTAATTCCTCTGCCTGTAGCATTAACTGGAACTGCTTTAGAGACCATATCCAAAATTGGTATTGATAATTTAACTGTACCAATAGGTAGTGCAACTCTTTGCTTTATCTTAAATCAATTTTTATCAAGTTTGTAGTTGGTGTGCAACATAAATACAAAGCATTCTGAAGGAAATCAAGAAACAAAAAAGGTAAAACTGAAGCAGACAGCTATGCTGAAGGCACAGAGCAAATTTAGCCCTCAGCTCCTACTGCCTGATTCAATTTAAGAAACAAATTGCATCTAGATGATCAGGACAAAGTTGTCTTGCTACTGGATTATCGTGAATATAAATTTCAGTTAAATTTGGCAAAGATAACAAAGGACTAGCATTAGAGATTTGGTTAGAATCAAGATTAATTTCAGTTAAATTTTTCAAAGCACCAAGTGGCTTAATATCAGAGATTTGATTATGGCTGAGGTTCAGTTCTGTTAAATTAGTCAGTGTCGCCAGAGGGGTAAGAGCTGAAACTTGATTGCGACTTAAACTAAGTTCTGTCAAATTAGTTAATGAACTAAGAGGACTAATATCATAAATTTGATTCCTAGCAATCAATAGTTTATTCAAATTAGTTAGGGAGCTAAGAGCAACTATGTTAGAAACTTGATTACTGGAAAGCATGAGATATTGTAATTTTGTCAGTGATTTTAGAGGCGTAATATCTGATATTTTATTCTCAGCAAGGTAGAGTGTATTCAAATCTTTTAATGATGCTATAGGAGTAATATCTGATATTTGATTATTGTGTAAAACCAGTCGATTTAAATTGAACAAAGAAGCTATTGGTCTAACATCAGAAATCTGTCTGCTCGTTAAGTTTAATCTTGTAGTTAAAGATGCTATTTGTTCTACTTGAGAACAATCATTAGTACCAAATTTGGCGAGGATTGCTTCTACAGTAATTTTAGCTTCTGGTGAAATCTTATCTTTTTGAGTACACCATTCAAAAAAACTATCAAAATTATTCGGTTGAGATTGAGCAGTAGATTTAGTAATACTAGATCTTCCAATAGTTAGAGTTATTCCGAGGATAAAATTGAAAACACAATTAACAATGGTGGTATGCTTGATAGTCATTTTTTTGATTTTTGAGACTTGACAAAAGACTAAAAAATTATACACTACCTTTGGCAGTGAGGAATATCAGACAATATGCTGGTTACGCCTCATTTTCGTTTTGATGATCAAGATTAATTTTTGACCCTTATGATATGTCTTTCTAGCTTGATTTCAAAGTTTTAATCACAATTAAATCCAGATACCAATGAATTATTGAGGCCAATAAACTATGAAATTTGTTGAGCAAAATCATTTCTAAGCCTGGCGCGATCGCAAAGTATTTATTTTTTATCCCCCGTACAATTTCAGCAGCCATATCTTCTGCACTCCAGATTCCAGAAGTAGCAGTAATGCGTTTAGTTTCCAGAGGCTTTGTTTTATTCTCTTCCTCAAACTGTGGCGTATCTGTATCTGGTGGGTAAACCACAGAAACAGAAATTCCTGAGAATTTCAACTCCCCACGCAAAGACTCTGCCAAACCCCGAATTGCGAATTTACTGGGGCAATATGGAGTATAACCATAAATCCCAATCAAGCCCGCCCCAGAAGAAATCATCACAATATGACCTTTTCCCTGTTGCTCCATCATAGGCAAAACTGCTCGCACACAATAGAGGGAACCAAAATAATTAATCGCCATCGTTTGTTCAAATATTTCTATTGGCAACTCCCGAAAATAACCAGGGTGGGAAATACCCGCAGCAGTAATCAACAAATCTGGAAAACCTATTTCCCCAATCCCTTGAGCAATAGCAGTTTCTACTGCCACCCGGTTAGCTACATCAGTGGGGATAGTAATGATTTTTTGTTCGGTATGAATTGCCCAGGCGGTTATTTCTACTTTTGCCATTTCTAGTTTCGTGGGGTTGCGAGCAATAATTGATATATTGCTTCCTTGAGCAACGAGTAGTTTAGCTATTTCTTTACCAATACCACTGG
>JAJEAQ010000691.1 GCA_022822685.1 Trichodesmium sp. jk18x7bins.61 | reverse complement strand
GGTGCTCAGATGCAAGGCACTGTTATGCCTAATGGAAATATTCACGATTAATTTGTAGTGAGCTATCAAGTTACATCAAACTTATTGCAGATTTTAGGTATCTACTGGTAATGGATTTTGTTATTATTAGCCTAGCCAGTTCCCTGGCTTGGTTTTTCAGCACTTTAGCAGGTGGTGGCAGCCCACTAATTCTGATTCCGTTAGTTAATTTTATAGTGGGATCTACAGCAGTTCCACCTGTAATTACTTTGGGGATGTTGGCCGGAAATGCTCAACGAGCATGGTTATATTGGCGTGAAAATGATTGGCAAGTTACAGCTTGGTTTTTACCAGGAGCGATCGCAGGTTCCATTCTGGGTGCTTACACTTTTACCCAAATTCACTTAGAATGGATGCAAATCATCATCGGATTGTTTTTAATTTTATCAGTTATTAGCTATGCTTTTAGCGAAAAGGAAAGTATTTTAAAAATCAAAGTTTGGTATTTTTTACCACTAGGTTTTATGAAGTCTTTTGTTTCAGGAATGATTGGTAGTATAGGTCCGGTATTAAACTCATTTTTTCTTAGTTATGGCTTAGAAAAAGAGCAAATGATGGCAACAAGATCGGTAAACTTTACGATACTTCATCTAGTGAAAATTATGACTTATATTGCTTTAGGAGCAATGACTCTGGAGTATTTAAAGTATGGTTTAGTAATTGCTATAGCAGCATTCCCTGGTAATTTATTAGGGCGATATGTTCTGAGTAAAATGAGTGCTCAACAATTTCGGCAAGTTGTACTAACTTTTATGGCAATTACTGGTATATTAATGCTCTGGCAACAAAGAGAAATTTTCAGTATGAGCAGTTGGATCATAAGATCTGGAATAGAGAATTTATAATCAGAAGATGAGCAACCAAAAACGGAACTTAGAGCGTATTTCAGGTTGATGAGGTACAGTAACAAAAGTTTTTCAACTAGGTTTTCTTATGGTGGGGATTTATCAAATCAAGGAATGTACCTCCTGCAACTTGCAATCTGCTGTAAATATTAACTTTAGCGCCAGCAGATATTATCAAATTGCTGGCTAATTATACTGTTTTTCATTGTCTTTTAATGCAGTTATATACGGTGAAGTAGTTGATGTTAACATTACTGTTTCGAGACAAAATTGATTATTTGACATACTGGTATAGCAAAGGAAAAGAGAAGGCAAACTAATACGTTTTTCATAGCAATGGAAAAACAAACGACTCAAAATATAGCAGAAAATTTATGGTGGGTAATTTCAAATCAACTCCCTGGAGTCAGGAAACCAACACCAGAAGAATTGCCAGAATTAAAAAGTTTAGGTATTGGGGCAATCGTGTCAGTCATGGATGACCCCTCTAATTTAGAACTTTACGAACAAGCTAACTTACCTCACCTGTGGCTACCGATTCAAGGTGGAACCCTACCAAGTAAAGAACAAATTCAGCAGCTACAGGATTTTATCAATACTCAAAATAGTCAAGGGAATGGAGTTGCGATTCATTGCTCCACAGGAAGAAGACGAACAGGTACAGCTATTGCTGCGTACTTAATTATCTCTGGAGCATCCTATGATGATGCGATCGAGAAAGTATTGACTGCAAATCCCGAAGTTGAGTTACGAGAAGCTCAAAGTAGATTTTTGCAAGATTTGGCTAGGCAGTAAAATTTAATAAACTTCGATCGCAGTCCTCGCTTCAATCGAAGATTATAGGTAGGGTTGAGCCTGTCGCCGACATGAAAAGCCAGACACTTTTTTTTAGCTTTTTCCGTTTTATGACGGGGTGACAAGCAAGTTGAAAAGCTTATCTAACTTAGGCTTTAGTTGATAGATTAAAAATAAAATCAACTAAAACGCTGATTGAGAATTAACAGTAGTAGTGTTTGTACTCCGAAGGCAATAGTGCACCGCACCGCTGAGGCTCATGCAAACTAACACAGATACATTGATTTATAATTCAACTCTGAAGTCCAACTCAAGAAAAAATTAGTAGATAACTGTTAAATCTGACGGGGTTATGACTTGATTGAGCAATGTTGATCATCTCAAGCTTGAACCTAAGATTGCTTCAACCAGGGGCTCGATTAAAATCTATGACTATTTCCCTCTTTCCAACAAATAGTTCCCCAAAAATCACTATGCCTTTTGTGAGATATTTTGGGTTCTTTTGGACGAGCTACAAAAGGTTGAAGTCCTTGATTTTTGAGTTTTTTCCCTATAATTGAACTTCCTACATCAGCTAAAGATATTAATAAGATTAAACTGGTTAATCTTTGGTGATTGGCTCGAGAACTTTCTAGACTGTATCCACCAGTTTTAAAGTCTTTAAACATGGTTTCAATTCCGGTTCTAGTAGAGTAAGCTTTGAATGCTTCTGTTGAGCTATTCAGATTAGTTCATATGAACCATGATGGTTGAACACAACTGTGCTTATCTGATCGTTTTTTGTAGGTGAGTAAATTGCATTGAGCAAATCCTTTATAGCGAGTCAGATTAACTCCCTGAAAAAATACAGCGCATTCTAGGGGGATCAGGGATAGACTCAAGAGTTAGTTCGTTTTTACCAAGTTGTTTTAAGTAAGTTCCTTGTTTTTGTCTCAAAGCAAAGTAAATTTTCTGCGTTTTTCCCAAAGATTGTAGCCAATCTGCTAATTTAACTTGCCTGGCGAAAAAAATAAGCCCTCTCCCGAGAGAGTCGCCTCAGGATGAGAGCCTGGGTTATGACGCTCCGATACACATCAAGTATTT
>JAJEAQ010000215.1 GCA_022822685.1 Trichodesmium sp. jk18x7bins.61 | reverse complement strand
AGCCGATTCTGTTTGCTGTCAAAGATAAAAATAACTACATATTTAATGCTTCAGAAATAATGGTTGAGGCTAAAACAGGTGCAATGGGAAAATTAATTGATTATCGTAAACCAAATCCGACACCTTATAATTCTCAAAAAGTCCCTGGGAATGTTTGGTATATTCCCAGGGTTAGATATAGAATGCCTGAGTATAGAAATCACCCTACTCAGAAACCCGAAGCTTTGTTGGAAAGAATTATTAAAGCTAGTAGTAATCCTGGTGATCTAGTTCTAGATTTATTTGCTGGAACATTTACTACATCTGTAGTTTCTCGAAAATTAGGCCGAAAATCTATCAGTATAGAAATAGAAGAAGGGTATATAAAATTAGGATTAGAATGGTTGGATTTGGTTTCAGAAGATAAAAATAATCAAAGTATTCAATTGAATTTGGATATAAGCATAGGTGATTAGATGGAACATGAGTTTACAAAAGTAATCAAAAATGTTCTTAGGGATAATTTTGGGGAGAATCCGAAATTATATATTCAATTTCCCCTATTTTACAATACATCAATGTCAAAACTATATCTGCTAACCGAGGCTAGAAAGCTAGAAGTTCTTTTGGTAATTTATATGCAATTTATGTTTTAGTTGAAGATTATGTGAAAAGAGGGTTTGACGAAAGTAGTCAGTATAGCTCCTGCGGAGGTAGCAAGTATTCTGAACTTTTACATCGACAAAGAGAATTGCCTTTTGGGCAGAAATTACAAAACCATGCTTTGAATCACAGACTCAACCAAGAATTTAAAAAATATTTCCCTACTTGTGATTATGTTCCTGTTATCAGAGAACTTCAAAGAATAAGTATTAGTTTAATGATAATTTACTCCTTTGTCTTATTGAATATCAAAATTATAACTTAGGTAAAATCATTATTAAAATAATTGATTTGTATATTCCTACTAAAACTAATGCCTTTGAAAATTTCATCAAGTCTTGGGAACAAATAAATCAATTAGCAGAAGCAAATCAAAATGAAGCTATTGATTTTATAGTTAAACTTTTACAAAATAGATGGGAGGTTGTTTTAAATTGTTAGCTATAGCATTTGAAAATATTATTACCAGGAACAGACTGTATTTTTTGGTTTTGACATTGAAGACATACAACAAGAAAACTTAAAATTATACAAAACAGGACGAACTAATGCAAATGATGGAGGTATAGATTTTGTAATGCAACCATTAGGTAGATTTTTTCAAGTCACTGAAACAACTGATTTTAAAAAGTATTTTTTGGATATTGATAAAATAGAAAAGTATCCCATAACTTTCGTAATCAAGGCCACTGAAAATAAAGATAAACTGGTGGAGCAAATTAAAAAAAAGGCAGAGGAGCAATACTCTATTAATCGAATAGTTGAAAAGTACATGAATTCCATAGAAGAAATTATCAATTTGCCTATCCTGATAGAATGTTTTCAACATGCTGTAGAAATAGGCTACTTGGGTAGCCTATTAGAGGAAGTAATTAAGCAAAGTCAAGTTGAATTTAACTATGAAGCAGAATAATTAGCAGTTTTAACTAAAAAAAGTTGAGGAGATAAGTTCTAATCATTTACTACTTTAGAGATTTTACCATTAACACAGATTCCGACTGAAAGCCTAATTTTTGGTAGAGTTTAAGGGCTGGTTGATTGGAGAGAAACACTTGCAAACCAATTTGCCGATCGCCCCAAGCTTTTGCCCAGTTTTCTGCATGAGTAACCAAAGCCGAGCCGATACCCAGTCGTCGGTGTTGTGGGGAAACGTATAACAAAAAGATATGAGTCACGCGATCGCCTTCTACTTGATTAATAGCGTTACCTACCCACAAACAACCCACTGGTGAAGTTGCAGATTTACCCATCACCTCCACCCACCAGATAGGAGTTTGAGTAGATAAATAGCGATCGACAGTTCGAGCTAGATGACCAAAATCTTGCTCTGGGAATAGTTCTCCATAAGTAAGATTGATAAACTTAACCAGCATCGCCCTGTCTAAACCTGATCCCTGACGCAGTTGATAACCTGCGACTAATTCCCTAACCACTTGGTATTACCAGAAATGAACATTAGGTTTATATAGCATTGCTTGCTCTTGAGGATAATTCAGTTCCTCTGTAGGAGCTGGTGCTGCTAAATCACCTGGTAGAAATATACGAGCGCTGACTGCTACCATAGCTAGTAAAAATATGATTACTACGATGAATGGGGTAATATACTGACGAAAAATTTGCATAGTTGTTGAAATAAAATTAAAACCACGGTTCAGAAAGGCAAAAGTCAAAGGTAAAAAGTCAGATCAGGAATGAGAATTTGATTACTTAAATAAGTAAGACATACTGAGGTTTAACCTATTTCAGCTTTAATCTTTAAAATTCTGTATTTTATTTTCTTCTCATTCCTTAAACATATTCCTATATTTATTATTAGTTGAAATTTTATAAGAGTTCTAGATTCATTTTTGCCAAGGCTCCAATTCTTGGGAGTTGGTTTAGTATTTTGACATATTCCCAACGCCTTCCAGATCAGCGATCGCCAAAAACTTACCTTAAAGGGTAAGGTAATAGCCGATACTAGATAAAGATCATTTTACAATAAATCATCATCATCTAATCCTGGTCTTGGCATTGGTAAGATTTTAGATTTATTGAGCTGTCGCAACCATACCCAACCTGAAACAGCAATAATTAAGAATATCCAACCTATTGTTGGCTGCAACAACAGGAAGCCACCAGTCGCTAACAGCGCCCCAAACAATAATAGTATAGATGCCAGTACCCTCTGTAAATCCTTGGTCAAATCCTGCACTGGAGGTATAGCAACTCTTGTCCTTTGGAGATTCCAACCAGGCCCACCAGGACGTGCTCGCCGATAAAACTCCTCTAAAGTGGCATCAGATTCTGGTGGGGTTAAAAACATTGCTACTACCCAGAGCAATGTTACGATTGCAGTAATAAACATTATCCGCAAACCAAAATCTTCTATTTTCAAAGCAGGTACTAAACTGGTTATTATTCCCACAAAAAAACTAGCAACAATAGCAGTTAATTCTGCTATGGCATTCACCCGCCACCAAAACCAACGTAAGATTAATACTAATCCTGAACCTGTACCGATCGCTATTACTAATCTAAATACTGTCCCTACATCATTTGCTAAAAATGCTGCGATTCCACCTAAAGTTGTTACTAATACAGAGGAAAGTCGCCCTACTAAAACTAATTCTGTTTGAGTCGCATTAGGTTGAATAAATCTTCTATATAGATCATTAGTAACAAAAGAAGCACCCCAATTAATCGAAGTAGAAACTGTACTCATAAATGCTGCTACCAAAGAGGCAACAACTAAACCTAAAATTCCTGGGGAGAGGAAATCAATCATTAATTTTGGATAACCCAATTCTCGATCTTCTAGATTCGGGTAAATTACAATAGACGCTAAAGCCACTAAAATCCAAGGCCAAGTTCTAATTACATAGTGCATTATATTAAATAACCAAGCTGCTTTTTCTGCTTCTGTTTCATTTTTAGCTGCAGCAAATCTTTGTACAAATTCTCCACCTCCATCACTACGTCGCCAAGACCACCATTGAATAGCAATATAAGCAAAAAACGTACTAGCAGTTATACCTGCCGTTTTTGTAAATTCCACCCAATTGTTATCTTCTCCACCAATAGTTATCGGCCAAAAAGATAAAATATCTTTGTCTGGCATAGCTTCAGGAATTTTAGTAATTAACTCTGGCATGCCACCTACACTATTAACAGCGAAAATAGCCACAATAACTGCTCCAAATAGTCCTAGAAAAAATTGGAAAAAATCTGTCGCAACTACCCCCCATAAACCTGACAAACCAGCATAAATTAAGACAAATATACTAACACCAATCACACTTAATAATTTGAAACTATTTTCACCACCATCAATTCCTAAATTTTGCCAAATTTGTAATGCTTCGACAACTTTAACCATAGCTAACATTGCATAACCAATAGCAATGCAATTCATCGGAATAGCAAAGATAAAAGCTTTGACTCCTCGGAGAATAGCGGCCATTTTACCACCGTAGCGAAGTTCAGTTAATTCCGCATCAGTAATCACTTCAGAACGTCGCCACATTTTGGCAAAAATATATATCATCATCACATGGGAAATACCAAAGCTCCACCATTCCCAATTACCAGCAATGCCTCGATTCGCGACAACTCCAGTGATGTAGAGAGGAGTGTCTATAGAAAAAGTTGTCGCTGCCATGCTCGTGCCAGTTAACCACCAAGGAAGCGATCGCCCGGAAACAAAGAAGTCTGCTAAACTTTTTGAGCCTTTGCGAGATAGATATAATCCCATCCACATTGTTAAAATCAGGTATATTAAAACAACTAGCCAATCAATTGGTTGCATAAATTTATTTTTAGTTAGGAATATTTGTATGTCTGACTTTTTTACCACATAATTTTGAGCTTAAGAGTATCACAGATATTGATAGATCAATTGATTTTTTCATCATTTTGAGAATCCGATCTACCTTAGTTTTTGGCGTTGCACAATGACGAATGATTAAGAAAACTGAGGGAGTTGTCTATGCTTCAAATAATAGATGAGTAAGCGCACCGCTCTATATAACATATCTACGGATTTGGAATAACACAGAGTTTGGTGGTGTAGCCGAGCCAGATACTGTCTCAAACGACAGTTTTCTCCTTCTACTCAAGTCATTGCCGTTTTGCTGACGCGAGTGAAAGTACTCCGCACCGCGCTCCGCGAAAGAACGCCATCCTCAATTCAACATGGAGCAACCTTGTAGCCATCTGTAATATAAAGAAAACAAGCCCATCCTTGAATCCCCCCTCTTTTGTCACTCTCCTTTTTTGGAAGTCCCTAAGAATGAGTGTTAATCTTTCTGGTAGACAGTTTTCTCAATCTACACTTGTAGAACAAATAGATGAGATTTTATCTTTTACTTGTTTAGAACATCATAACCTCAGATTAGAAATTACTGAAATCACAATCATGGAAAATGAAGAAATTGTGATGGGAATATTGTCACAGTTGAAAGGGATGAATATATAGCTAAACATAGATGATTTTGGTACTGGTTATTCTTCATTAAGTCGTCTGCCTAATTTTCCTATTGATACTCTAAAAATTGACCGTTCTTTTGTGATGACAATGGACTCTGAATCAGAAAACTTAGAGATTACTAAAGCAATTATTAGTATGGCTACGAGTTTAGAAATAGATGTGATTGCGGAAGGTATAGAAACAGCTACTCAATTAACTTTGCTCAGAGATATGAAATGTAAATATGGACAAGGATATTTCTTTCCCAAACCTATTAATAGTTCTCAAGCTACTAATTTAATTGCAGCAGTTAAAAGATGGTAAACTGAGGATTATCCCACTTTTTTTTTGACATCAGTCAGTCTATTGAATACTATTACCCCCTATTATTTCATGCATGGTTGAATACTTATAAATAAGTAATAGGGAACATGGTTAGTAGCCAGGAGAGAAGCTGGGAGGGTTTAGTTAGTATTGATACTTGAGTGTCAATATAATAATTTTACTTATCACTAATTATCCGCACATGATATTACTGCTTGTCTTGACCATATATTCTGTACAGATCAAATAGGATTCCTATGTATTGGTAATAACATCTTCAAACTTAAATGAAGCTATGCAAGCAAAAATACTGGTTGTGGATAATGAACCATCCTTTACATCAATAATTAACCAAAAATTCAGAAAAAAAATTAGAGAAAAAGACCTGCAATTTATTTTTGCTTCTAATGGCTTAAAAGCTCTGGAAAAATTACAAGCTGAACCAGATATAGATGTAATATTGACGGATATAAGTATGCTATAAATTGATGGTATTACTCTACTATCTACTCTTTCTGATATTAATCACCCTACAGTTAAAACTGTGATTATTTATGCTTATAGTGATTTGGCCATTGTGAGGAAAGCTATGAATCTAGGAGCTTTTGATTTTTTAACTAAACCGATTAACTTAGATGATTTAGAAATTACAATTAACAAAACTCTAAATCATGTTCAACAGTTAAAAGATGCCCTAAAAAAAGAAAATTAATAGAACAAGCTTAAAAGTTATATGAAAGTGAAAAAGATTAGAAAAATTCCTAGAAACTTTGCCAGTGGGAGTATTTGTAGTCGATGCTGATGGTAAACCTTTCTACACTAATCAAAAGGCAAAAAATATATTTGGTAAAGGAATAATCGCTACAGCTACTCTAGAGCAAATTCCTGAGATTTATCAAATCTATCTAGCAGGAACAGAAACACTGTACCCTTTTGAAAAACAGCCAATATTTAAAGCTTTAAAAGGGAGTAATTCTACAGTTGATAATATGGAAATTCGTCAAGGAGAAAAGATAATTCCTGTAGGAGTATGGGCAAGTCCAGTATTCAATCAAGCAGGTCAACTAATTTATGCGATCGCTACTTTTCAAGACATCACCGAAAGAAAAAAGCTGAAGCAAAAAGGATTTTATTTACCGAACAATTAGAACTCAAAAATACTGAATTATCTAAACTTAATCAAGCCTATAGTCGCTTTATTCCGAAACAGTTTCTCCGATTTTTAGGCCATGAAAGCAATCAACATCCTTCACTGTACCTAATAGTTCTGCAAAGTGCTGTATATAGCGCTACGCATTAAGATTAGGACATTCCTAGGCATGCCTCTTGCATCTTGCATCTTGCCTTTCAATCCATATTTTTGTCCTAACCAAAAAACGTACTGCTATAACAGGGGTAAGGCATTAGGCATTAGGGTGAGGAGGGGGTTGAAAAAAAGTACCTTTTGATTGGTAGATTTCGTATCCGGTGGGCAAAGAGCGTTAAATTTATTGTTTCCTTAGATAACTCAAGGTTTGCCCACCCTACTACTGAGGTGGATTCAGTTCAATTCTAATCGCTGCCCAAAAGACTTGCTAATAAGGCTTTTTGAGCGTGCATTCTATTTTCTGCCTGCTCCCAAACTCGCGATCGCTCTCCTTCTATCACTGCATCAGTAATTTCTTCATCCCGGTGTGCTGGTAGACAATGTAGCACTATTACATCATCTGCTGCACTCTCTACCAGCTGTTCATTTACTTGATAAGGCTGAAAAATGGGAATCCGACTCTTAGCTTCTGAATCTTGGCCCATACTTGCCCAAACATCAGTATAAAGTACATTAGCTTCTCTCACAGCTTCTTGAGGATCATTGGTAATCAACACCTCACTAGCACCTTGAGCAATCTCCTTTGCCTGCCCTACAATTTCCATATTGGGTAAATAATCTGGTGGGGTTGCTATCCTGATATTCATGCCTACTGTTGCACAACCTAACAGTAAAGAATTTGCCACATTATTACCATCACCAAAATAACTTAAAGTTAACCCATCTAGGTGTCCGAAACATTCTTGAATTGTCAATAAATCAGCCATGACTTGACAGGGATGTTCCCTATCTGTGAGGGCATTAATTACAGGAATTTGAGTATAATTTGCAAAAATTTCTAAGTCTTTTTGTTCAAAAGTCCGAATAGCTAAAATATCTAAGTATCTATCTAAAACTCTAGCAGTATCCACAAGAGGTTCTCCACGACTAACTTGAGTAACATTAGGATTCAAATCAATAACTTGACCTCCTAATTGATACATTACTACTGTAAAACTTATCCTAGTTCGTGTCGAAGCTTTAGAAAATAATAGCCCTAATACTTTATTGCATTTAAGATTGACTTGACCAGATTTCAGTTGAGCTGCCAGTTGTAACAGTTCTTTTAATTCATCAGAACTCAAATCTGCCAAACTTAATAAATCTCGTCCTTTTAATTTATCCATAATTTACCACTCATGTTAGGTTCCTAATTAGATAATTTCATTGAGCATTGGAACTATTAAAAATTTGAGTTTTGATTTTATTCTGGAGTAAAATTTCTCAACTTTTACCCGCAATAATTGCCTACCTTTATACACTTAGTTAATAGTTGAGAGCAAAGACTTTATGAAGTTTTACTATCAACAACAACTCATAGTAAATCAAAAAAGATGGTTACAGCAGTAGGGAGTCATGGATTGGGCCAATCTTGAATTACTGGAATAATTTATTTTTAGTCAATCCCTAAGTCAAACTTTCAATTACCCCATCAATCAAATTACAGCCTTGTTCAACCGTATCCACCGTTGCTAACTTACTCCTCAATTCACCAGCTCCAGGGAAACCCTTGGCATACCAAGTCATGTGCTTACGTGCCTGACGAATACCGCGATCGCCCTTATATTCCCATAGTGCCTGTAAATGATCTTTAGCGCATTCCAACTTTTCTATCACAGTAGGTGGCTCTTTTTCCACACCATTTTTGAAAAAATAATCAACTTCTCCCACCAAAAACGGATAACCCAAAGTACCACGGGAACACATTACCCCATCAGCGTCAGTTTCTTCCAAACAACGTATTGCAGCATCCACAGAAAAAATATCCCCATTAGCAATTACTGGAATTGATAGTATTTCCTTAACTTTGCCAACCCACTCCCATCTTGCTGGCCCATTATACCCTTGGGCACGAGTACGACAATGTAAGGTTAACATTTGGGTTCCAGCATCTTCCATCCGTTTGGCAAATTCTAGGATATTAATTTCTTGATTACTCCAACCAATTCTTGTTTTTACTGTCACAGGAACTGGTACAGCTTTTCTTACTTTACTAACAATTTCTTCTGCTAATTCTGGTTGTCTTAATAAGGAAGATCCACCCCCATTTTTCGTGATTTTATTAACAGGACAACCCATATTAATATCAATAGTATCAGCCCCTTCTTTGACTGCCATTTCTGCTGCTTCTGCTAAAAAATCAGGGCGACAATCAAATAGTTGAATACTTATTGGTCGTTCATTGGGGTCAATCTCCATAATTTTAGGTAATTGTTTAACATAATGTAGCCCTGTGGCATTAACCATTTCGGTATACATCATTGACTCTGGAGCATAACGACGCACCAAGCGACGAAATACCAAATCTGTCACCCCTGACAAGGGAGACTGCAGCACACGACTTTTAACTTCAAAGTTACCGATTTTGAGGGGAGTTGCTAATTTTTGTTTTAATTTAGAAGAAAGAATAGACATTATGATACCTTGTATTTAAGTTAGCTCAAGCCTAGACAAAATTAGATGTGTTTAGAAATACATTTACACATTTACAGGCGGCTAAAGTTTTCAATTAAATTAAATCACCTGTGCGGAAAATTTAAGTTATAATTCAGACTAGCTCCTAGAGCAGATTGTTTTGATATGTATAACATTTTAAATGTTATACATTCTGTAGTTGTGCAGTTCTATATCGTCCTTAGATTTCGAAGCAGTGTCATGGAAATTTTTCAAAAAGTAGTATCTTTGCTAGCTTCTTTATCCGTAGGATTCTCCTTGGTAAAAATCTATCTGATAATTAATAAAATCTGGAAGCGAAAACATGGGCGTGTAGTTGCAGAAAGTATATCTATTACTTCAAATATAATTGGTTTAATTACCGGCTCTATTTTTGGGCTTAATTTTTTTTTCGATCAACAATACCAGGGCTTGATAGACCAAATATTGTATTTGGTTCTGGCATTCTTCTACATACTTGTAGGAATGTCATTATGGGTGCCTGGAGAAAGAAAAAAAGGATTCTGGAGGTTAATCAAACAAACTCTTAACTTAGAAAGAAAAGAAGCTACTGACTTAGCTAAGTCATTTTTCCAACCTTCAGGAGCAGAAAAAATTATCAATATCTTAGGTCAGTTAGCCATGATTGATGAAGTAATTGACCCCAGAGAAAAACAATTTATTCAATCATTTGCTGACTATTGGAATATTAAGTTCTCCAGGGATAATTTAACGAAAAACAGAATAGCAGGTGCTTCTATAAACTTGCTCAAATTGCGTCAGGATGTAACTGATTATTTGGCTACTTCACCTCCACACCAGCAAGTATCAGAATTAAAAGAGATCATTCATGCTCTTGTCAATATTGATGAAGAAGTTTCAGAACAAGAAAAGCTGATTATGGGAGAACTAGATGGTTTGTTTTCTAAATATATTAGTCAAAAAGAAAATGTTGCTAAATATCATGTAATAGTGGCGCCACAAAACGAACGACAGGTTCAAGTAGCGATGACTTCACTGCCAGAATTAACAAGATATGAAGTAGCAGAAGGATTTGCCTATAATTGTGGTCCCTTTTATTCAAAAGAATATGCAGATGTCATCTGTGATGGTTATCGCAGTCTTAATCTTTTCAGTATGGTAACTTTGACTTTTCCCAGTGGAATAAATTCTATAATTTCTGAAGATTAACCCTCTAATTAATAAATTATTAGAGAAATTATCAGGGATTATTAAAAGTACTTAAACTCAAAAACCATGTTTCTGCAAAAACATGGTTTTTCATTTTTAAAGAATATCTATATCCTCATCTGTTCCTAGATGAAAATCAACAATTAACTAATACATTCCGAGTGATGAACCAAAAACAAAAAGACGGCAAATACAACATTTAACATACGGTTTGCCACAATGGCAACGATCGCTCCCTAGTCGTAAATTAGAAAAAGTAAAAGGACACAATTAATAGTATCCCAAGAGTCCAAGATGCCTTGATGTTCGGTAAACACGCCTTCAAGGAATCCTATAAATAATCGCAGTATAGATATGAGTATCTTAATCTTAAGACTCTATAAAAACTGGACTTTACCAAGACTCAATTCATTGAGGTTAAATATTAGTCCTTAAATCAACTGAAAAATTTCAGGTTGACAGTAAAGTAAAAAAAATTGTATTAACTGGAGCAAAGAAACTGTTATGGCAAAAGTAGTCGGAATTGACTTAGGTACTACAAACTCCTGTGTTGCGGTGATGGAAGGTGGTAAACCCACTGTAATAGCTAATGCAGAAGGTTTCCGTACAACCCCCTCTGTAGTTGCCTACGCTAAAAAAGGTGAACAACTTGTAGGGCAAATCGCTAAACGTCAAGCAGTGATGAACCCCGAAAATACCTTCTACTCAGTAAAAAGGTTCATCGGCCGTAGATTTGATGAAGTTACCCACGAAACCACAGAAGTTTCCTATAAAGTTCTCAATGTGAATGGTAATGTTAAAATAGACAGCCCAGCATTAGAAAAACAATTTGCCCCAGAAGAAATTTCAGCCCAAGTTCTGCGTAAATTGATTGAGGATGCCAGTAAGTATCTGGGCGAACAGGTGACACAAGCCGTAATTACCGTACCTGCATACTTCAACGACTCCCAAAGACAAGCAACTAAAGATGCTGGTAGAATTGCTGGAGTAGAAGTACTGCGGATTATTAACGAACCTACAGCAGCCTCTCTAGCTTATGGCTTAGATAAAAAGAGCAACGAAACTATTTTAGTATTTGACCTTGGTGGTGGCACATTTGATGTTTCTATTCTAGAAGTGGGTGATGGTGTATTTGAAGTATTAGCTACTTCTGGTGATACCCACTTAGGTGGTGACGACTTTGATAAAAAAATTGTTGATTTTCTAGCTGCTGAATTCCAAAAAACAGAAGGTATCGATCTTCGTAAAGATAAGCAAGCACTGCAACGTTTAACAGAAGCAGCAGAAAAAGCTAAAATAGAACTTTCTAGTGTTACTCAAACAGAAATTAACCTACCATTTGTTACTGCTACTCAAGATGGGCCGAAGCATTTAGATACAACTTTAACTAGGGCTCAGTTTGAAGGGCTATGTGCTGACTTAATTGAGCGCTGTCGCATCCCTGTAGAAAATGCCATCCGAGATGCTAAGTTGGATAAAAGTGCTATTAATGAAATAGTATTAGTTGGTGGTTCGACTCGGATTCCTGCAGTTAAAGATGTAGTTAAGAAAATTCTAGGTAAAGAGCCTAACCAAAGCGTAAACCCTGATGAAGTTGTAGCTGTTGGTGCTGCGATTCAAGCTGGTGTCTTAGCTGGTGAAGTTAAAGATATTCTGTTACTCGACGTTACTCCACTATCTCTAGGTGTGGAAACTTTGGGTGGTGTAATGACCAAAATTATTCCAAGGAATACTACTATTCCTACCAAGAAGTCAGAAGTGTTCTCTACTGCTGTTGATGGTCAGACAAATGTAGAAATCCATGTGTTGCAGGGTGAACGGGAAATGTCTAGCGACAACAAGAGTTTGGGAACTTTCCGCTTAGATGGTATTCCACCAGCACCTCGCGGTGTACCTCAAATTGAAGTTACTTTTGATATTGATGCTAACGGTATTCTGAATGTAACTGCTAAGGATAAAGGTACTGGTAAGGAACAATCTATTAGTATTACAGGTGCTTCTACTCTGCCAGACAACGAAGTCGAGCGGATGGTGAAAGAAGCAGAAGCAAATGCTGCGGCTGACAAAGAGCGTCGTGAAAAAATAGACCGCAAGAATCAAGCTGACTCTTTAGCATATCAAGCTGAGAAACAAATTCAAGAGTTAGGAGATAAAGTTCCCGAAGCTGATAAGACCAAGATTGAAGGCTTAATTAAAGACTTACGTGATGCTGTCTCTCAAGAAGATGATCAGCGGATTCAGTCTCTAACTACTGAGTTGCAACAAGCTCTCTATACTGTAAGTAGTAATATTTATCAACAATCTGGTGGATCACCTACAGACGGGGCGACTCCTCCTAATGGTGATGGTAATTCCAGTTCCTCCTCTAATGCGAGTGGTGGAGATGATGTGATTGATGCTGACTTTACTGAAGCTAAGTAAGTCAATTGGCCCCACTTTATAAGGCG
>JAJEAQ010000136.1 GCA_022822685.1 Trichodesmium sp. jk18x7bins.61 | reverse complement strand
GTTGGTTCTATTCTATTGCAGAATGGTTTTGAGCCTGTCGCCCCATGGAGCCGACAGGCTCAAGGCGAAGCCAAGCGGCAGCTACAGGGTTTGGGGTAGAAATCCCGAAGAGGCTTGATGTCTCGGTTCTGTTGACCAGTTGGCTCCAAGAGTCGGAGCTTTCATGTAGCGGAGCTAAAACGCTTTTAGCTTCGCTACATGAACAGGTCGCACCTTTAACGCTATATATAGTGTTGCGGTATAGTTTTTACTTAATATATATAGTGCTTTTGCGTAAGTCCTGTGCATATTGAATTTTCTTGGCTTTAACTTTAAATTCATGCATTAAAAGACATCGAGCATGAACCATTTATAAAGCCAAAATTAAGACAGCTAGAGTGCTTAATTTTGGTTGGTTACGGCGGACAAGTAAAATTATGGCGACTAGGAGGAAATATCCCCGCCTAACCCACCCTACACAGAAATTTAACTTGACTTTTACAAACAGTCTCTAGAGTTGAAGCCATTACAATATATTCTACCGATTTTGGCACAAGCTAACATTACTACCAAAGTAATACCAGGTAGACAAAAAGCACATATAAAAATGAACCAAAACCGGATTGAATCCTATATAAATCTAATTCAAAAACTATTAAGCACCCCCACAGAAAGAACAGCTCAAATTCTAGCAACCCACAAAGAATTACTAGATAAAGGATTACTGCAAACCATAACAATGGTGGCACAGCAATCAGCAGAAAAAGGCAACCAGGAAGCTCAAGAACTTTTACTCACTCTAGCAGTGCAACTCTCAGAAAAATTAGAAATTTCAATAACAGAAAGTATCTCAGCAACAGCAACCCCTTTAGAATATTTGAAATTCTTAACCCAGGCACTACAAGTAACCCACGAAAGTAAAAACGATCCTGAAATTATCTACTCGATTTTGCAACAAAACCTCAGCAAACTTGATCAAGGCTTAACAGAAACCTTGCAAATTTGGGGCACCTCAACTTTAACAGAAGTAAAACCAGAAGCAGCTCATAACATTGCTATAGATATAGTTAATTTCAGTAACCGCATACAAGAGTTTACCCAAGGAAAGAAAGCACAGATAATTTAGAAATAGCAATTACTGGATATAAAACCGCATTATCTGTTTACAACAATGCTTCTAAACCCCATAAGTGGGTAAGCATTATCAATAACCTTGGCACTGCCTACGTACACAGAATTTACGGAGACAAATCTGTCAATATCGAACAGGCAATAGAAATTTATCAACAAGCATTAGAATCAATATTTAAAGAAGATAGCCCCCAATATTGGGCAATAACTCAAAATAATTTAGGTAATGCTTATAGTCGGAGAATTGAAGGAGATAAAGTCAAGAATATTGAACAAGCAATCACCGCATATCAAGAAGCACTTCAAATTCTTACGAAAGAAAACTTCTCCCAACAATGGGCAACTATTCAAAATAATTTAGCGAATGCCTACCTAAGAAGAATTACAGGAAAAGTCAGCGATAATATTGAATTAACAATAGAGAGTTACCAAAAAGCATTAGAAATTATTACTAAGGAACAAAATCCTCTAGATTGGGCAATAATTCAAGCCAATCTTAGTGATGCCTACTTAAATAGAAGTACAGAAAATTTAGAGGAAAATATCGAACTAGCAATTATCGGTTATCAGCAAGCATTAACAATTATTAACCGGGAAAATCAACCCCACTACTGGGCAAAAATTAACAAAAATCTGGGCACTGCCTACTTAAATAGAATTACAGGAAAAGTAGGAGAAAATATTGATTGAGCAAGCAATTTCAGCATATCAGCAAGCATTACAGGAGATTACTCCTACAGATTGTCTCTTAGATTGAGCAACAATTTTAATTAATCTTGGCACTGCTTACCTCAACCTAGAGACGCCAGAAGTAAATGAAAATATTGAACTAGCAATTGCAACTTATCAAAAAGTTATACAAGTTATTGATCCATAAAAATTTACTTTACGGTGGGGGGGTTATTCAAGCAAATCTTGGCGATGCTTATAGTCGTAAAGCCTCACAAGATATTGCTAATTTTCATCAAAATATTAAATTAGCCATTGCAGCCTATCAAGAAGCATTAAAGATTTTTACTGTAGAAAATTACCCACTTGAGTCTCTAAAGATTTATCGTCAATTAGGGAATTTACGATTTAAACAAGAAAATTGGCAACTTGTGATTGAAAGCTATCAAATAGCAATTAAGTTGCTAGAAATGACCCAAAGTTTGGTAAAAACTGAATCATCTTACCAAAAGATGTTATCTGAATCAATTGATATGTATGGCCAGATAATAGATTGTTATGTCAATATTGGGCAGTATGAACAAGCATTAGAATATGTAGAGGTATCCCGCTCCCGTCGTTTGATAGAGTTAATGATGATTAATGACATTGATCAAAATCAGGAAAAGCCACCAGAAGTAAAAGAATATGATGAGCTACAGCAACAAATTAATCAGCTAGATTTTGATGCTAGTAGAATTAATAAAATGATGATACTAGGAAGTCGGTTTGGGATCCATGAAATTGAATCTGAGAATCAAGAAAAAATAGTTGTATTGAGAGAAAAACAACAACAAATTTGGCAAAAAATTCGCAGTAGCGATCGCGTACTGGCAGAGCAATTACAAGTTACATACTTAAGTTTTTCAGAAATTCGGCAGTTAGTTAAGGATGAGGAAACCGCTGTTCTAAATTTTTATTCTACTATAAATAATACCTATATATTTATTCTGACTCAGCAGCAGCTTAGTGTTCATATTTGTCAAGGAGAAGGAGTTGAACAGCTACAAAGTTGGATACATGATAATTGGTTCAAAATATATGTCAAAAACCGTAGTGAGTGGCAGAATAAGATGGAAGTTTTTCTCTCATAACTGGCGAATAGACTCGGATTGAATCCACTGATGGAAAAACTGACTGAAATGAAAGAATTAATTAGTGCGGTTCGTTTCTAGTAGGAACCCCAACAGGTTAAAAAAGCCCGACAGGGGGTGTATGACTAGAGTCCAGCCCATGTGCTCCCACACATGGCGGATAACTGAGTTAAGAATGTGGGTGAAGCCTAGGCTAAGT
>JAJEAQ010000688.1 GCA_022822685.1 Trichodesmium sp. jk18x7bins.61 | reverse complement strand
ATTATCTAAATTTGATATGATTAGCTTTTAGCACAACCACTCAGTAGTCAAGAGCCAGAAGCTAGCACAGCTAGGTGTTCGTTAAAAATCAAGAGTCTCTCATGCCAAAGTTTTATTTGATCAAGCTTTGAGCATTTTGTTACTTTTGGTTTCTTGAAACTGTGTTGTACTAGAAAAATCGTGACTTTTTGCGCCTTTCTGGGTTTAAAATCCTGCATTCACTTCCCTATAGTGAATGGCATTCATCTACAAAAAATACTGTAACTTTTCCTGTTTGAATGTCTCAAGGCTACTTTTTGAGGAACTCTCTAATTTCTTCTCTTTTCGCCTCTACTAAAGCTTCATTTTTTTGGGGATTTTTTTTTGAGATTTTTTCCAGTTTATTTTAGCTTCTAGAAACAGCTCATAATAACTTTGCTTTGAGCTAGAGGGGATCTATAAATAAAATACAAGCCTTGATGTAGGGTGGGTTAGGTGGGAAGAATTCCACACTAATGATCAGATATCTTAAAACCCCGCCCTTAAGGGCGGGGTTTTGAGCTGCCGTAACCCACCGAAGATTGGTTATTTGATGTTGTTTTTAGATTTTTTTACAGATCTCTTCTACAAGTAAGGAATATCGTCAGTAACTATTGTTAAATCTGTACTAAATTAATTTCCCATATTGACATACTATTAACATTACACCTAGAGACTGTTTGTCAATTAAGTATTAAGGTAGCTAGAGTGTTTAATTCTGATGGGTTACGGTGGACAACTAAAATTCTGATCAGTACAAGGAAATATTTCCACCTCACCCATCCTACACCAGAATTTAGCCTTGGTTTGACAAACAATCTCCCCAGTCAAAATCAGGGATTTTTTTAATCAAGAAAATTGCTGGTTTGACAGAAGTGATTCTGGCTCATGTGTTGACAACTATTCTTAGAATCAAACTAGATTTTGTCAAAAGTTAGTCTATCGGTACTAAAAAACTAGACTTGTTGCGAATTACGCTAAAAAAGTGGCTAAAAACCTTATTCTGTCAAAGGTGTATAGTCTTTTTGATATCAAATATATGAAAGCCTTACATAGTCAGGTTTTAAACCATTTCAATTTTTATTACGCAACAAGTCTATTATATTAACTACCAGTTTGTTAAATCCCTACTGACAGTGACAGCCCTTCACGAGCCATAACTGCCTTTGGAAAAACTGCTTTGACCTTTTCTGCAATTTTGTCCAGATCGTCATCACTGTGGGTAGGCTCATGGTGAAAAATTACTACCTCTTTGACTCCAGCGGCTTCAGCAACTTTGATAGCTTCCTGCCAAGTGGAATGTCCCCAACCAACTTTTGAGGACTTGGGATGATGATATTCATCATTTGTGTACATGGCATCGTAGATTAAAATATCTGCGTTGCGGGCTAAATTGACCACACTTTCATCTAGGCGATCTGGAAAATGTTCTGTATCAGAGCAATAAACTACAGTTCGTCCATCCCATGTCACCCTATATCCTATTGCTGTATTAGGATGATTCAGGGAACCAGTCTCAATCTCAATATCGTCCAGCATCATTTTTTGCCCATGCTGGAGTTCATAAAATTGTAAGTTAGCCTGCATACCGTTGAGAGGTACAGGAGAGTTATAGTGCAATACTCTCTCAATAAAATGCTTTTTCATTGACTCCCCTTCTGGAGGAATTGTCCCATAGATGTGAAAACAATTTCCTTGGGTAAAAGCAGGAGCAAACAAAGGGAAACCCTGAATATGATCCCAATGGTAATGAGTGAAAAAAATATAGGCTTCCACTGGTATTTCTTGCATCATTTCTTCCCCTAGTTCTCGTATACCTGTGCCACCATCGAATACTAGGCGCTTACCAGCTATTCGCATTTCTATGCAGGAAGTATTTCCACCATATCTAATAGTATCTTTTCCAGGCGTGGGGATACTACCTCGCACCCCCCAGAATTTAACTACAAAGTCGCCTATTGGTTCAGATAATGTGGGGTAGTCCATATCATCTTGTTTTTCTATTTATATGAAGAAGGATTGTTGACATCTCCTAGGGTTAAAACACCCTGGATGCTGTGGTTTGCTCATGGTGGCAAATGGAATAAATTTATATTTTTTTTCAGACTTTCAATCAGTCAGTTTGGAGCAAAGGCTGTAGCAGGCTGTTCACCATTTACTCGTCATACTGTTGATTTTCTTGACTACTCACGAGGCTATTTCCATTCCCTCGGTTGCTTATTCTCAACAACATTATTTATTTTCTCAACTAACAATACTATAGCACATTTATTAAAACCCCGCCCTTAAGGTAAACCCTGCCTTTAAGGGCGGGGTATTAAATCAACCTCAAAAAGTCCTCCTAGAAGGAGCAGGGCTGTTTCATTCTCCCTTAAGATTTTGAACCTTGATTTCTTCAAAGCCTTTGCCACTGGCGTTCTATCGCGCAGCGTCACGGAGTTCGATCGCCAAATTTCTTCTGAATAATTCATGAATTAGGAGATGCATATTAGCTGAAAATCATACAGCATAAAGGTCTTTTTAGAATGAAACAGCCCTGCCTAGAAGGAGGAGGCTTGAGACTCAAATTTTCGGTCAACAAGCAAGGCATTATTTGGCTTATAGAGTTTAAAGCTATTTAGATCAACTTTCTAGCTTTAAACTCTGACATTGTCCATGATGACGTAATAGGTGGTCGCATAGCACTATAGCTACCATTGCTTCTACCATGGGCACAGCTCTAGGTAAAACGCATGGATCATGTCTCCCTTTGGCCGCGAGAAATGTCTCTTCACCATCACGATTAACAGTGCGTTGCTCTTTTCGAATTGTAGCAGTTGGTTTAAATGCCACCCGCAAAACAATATTTTCTCCATTAGAAATTCCACCTTGTATACCACCGGAACGATTGGTTACAGTCCGAATTTCTCCTTGCTCATTGGTATAAAATTCGTCATTATGCTCACTACCTGTCAGAGTAGTACCTGCAAAACCAGAGCCAATTTCAAATCCTTTGCTGGCTGGCAAAGACATCACACCTTTAGCTAAGTCGGCCTCAAGTTTATCAAATACAGGAAAACCAAGACCTTTTGGCACATTTCTGGCTACACATTCAACAACACCCCCAACAGAATCTCCCTGCTTTCGTACTTGTTCAATTAATTCAATCATCCGATCTGCGCATTCTGCATCTGGGCAACGAACAATATTACTTTCTACTGCTTCTAGAGTTACTGTTGTTAAGTCAACAATAGCCTCTAAGTTTTTGATGCGCCTGACATACCCTACAATGTCTAGACCAGAATATTGTTTCATAATTTTTTTAGCGATCGCTCCTGCTGCTACTCGTCCAATTGTCTCTCGTGCTGAAGAGCGTCCCCCACCTTGCCAGTTTCTGATACCATATTTTGCATCATAAGTGGCGTCGGCATGAGATGGACGATATTTACTCCCCATCTCCTGATAATCCTGGGGGCGAGCATCCTGATTTCTAACTAAAATCATAATTGGAGTCCCCAAGGTCTTACCTTCAAATATTCCAGATAGTATTTCACAAGTATCAGCCTCTTTACGGGGTGTCGTAATTTTGCTTTGCCCTGGCCTCCTGCGTTCTAATTCAGATTGAATGTCTTTTACATCTATTTCTACTCTTGGTGGGCAACCATCAATGACAACTCCTACTCCTCCACCATGGGATTCACCAAAAGTTGTTACCCGAAATAGATGTCCAAATGTGTTGCCCATATAACTCAAAAATAAAGTTTTTAGTATTTTATCTTCTTATTTTTAATCTTCGTGTTCATCAAAGGGGTCTCTCAACTCCTGTGCTGGAGGTCCAAAGGCTGTGTAAATTGAAAACCAGGGAATGGCCACAACCATGATGCCTATCGAAATACTAAGAAATGTTGCAGGTTCCATATTTTTTGATTAGAATTATGAGATTTTGACATGTTTATTATTGCGTGAGGCTCTGAGACTGATAGGGTAGCTCCTCCCGAATGAGGCAAGCAAATGAGTCAGTCTGGGCAACTGAAGTCTCCTGAAGCAGGCCAGAATAACATCTAGGTAGATCCTCACTAAAGCACTTTATAGTAAGGTACAGGTACTGTCCCACTTTCAATACGTGAATTTTTGATTTTATACCAATTTCCCAAAAAAATAGTTACAGTCTTAGGGTGGGCAAATATTTATTAATGTGGAACAACAATAAATTCTGAAATATTAGCTCACCTTAGTTCTGAAAATTTCTGAGTGTTATCGCCCACAACTGTGTAACAATATTTATTGAAATTGATATTAGAGTGAGCATTTTTGGCTTTTTTTTCTATTTAAACCCCGCCGGGGCGGGCGAGGTCTGATAGCACATTAAACGCCTGGATTCATGAGGGGCTTGTGTGGAAGTAATTCCGCCAGCTTATGCCCCATCCTACAGGCTCAATTTTATAGATGGTTTTCTAGCTGATTTTCCCACATATGACTTAATGAAAGATGAAAATTTAAGTTGTACTGTGGAACATATGGGAACTATAATTAACCTTTGTATAATATTGTTTCTCTGGGGTCCTAATTCTCGCTCAAAAGAGGGTTGGGAATTGTGAATATTCCCCTTTGAGATTTTAAGCATGGTTGCCTTGTCAATGACACCACCGTGTAGACGGATAGGGTTGGTTAAAGATAGGGTGACTTTGCGCTTGCATTGTCTACCGCTTTCTCCCATCTGCATAGTACGAACAACAAGCGTATTTCACGCTTGTCGCGAAATCTTCAAACCTACTGATCATAGGTGCTGGCAGAAAGGACATCTTTGCAGAATTGGCAGCAGCGTGGACTAATAACTTGACGCTAAAGGATGATCTTCATGACTGGTGTTTTCAGGCCGAATTAAACCCCCACAATTTCTCCCCACCATGTAGGCGGATGGGGAATCGGAGCG
>JAJEAQ010000817.1 GCA_022822685.1 Trichodesmium sp. jk18x7bins.61 | reverse complement strand
TAACAATAATCTTTCCTGGAGAGAGTATGCTTGGTGATGATTAGGATAATCACGAAATATCCTATCTACCCAATCTTGAGCTAAATCAAATCTATGTAACTCTATATAGGCATTAACTTTACCAGCTAAAAACGCCAGATTATTAGGAAATTTATCTATAGCAGTTTGCCAGCGAGTTAATGCTAATTCCCATTGTTGTGCCTGCATTGAGACTCTGGCTAAACCATCATAACCTTGATGGTGATTTGGATATGTAGTTGTAACTTCCTCAAACAAAATCTCTGCTTCTTGATATCTAGATAAATTAATTAAGGCATTTCCTTTCTGCACATAGAAATTAAAATGTTGAGGCAATTGATGAATCGCATTTTCCCAACGCTCTAAAGCCAACTCCCAGTTACCCAAACCACGAGCTACTCTCCCATAGCCATCATATCCCTGAGGATGTTTGGGATAGTTTTCTATTAACTGTAAAAAAACCGCCTCCGCCTCATCAAACCGACACAAATTTATCAAAACATTACCTTTTTGAACTTGTAAACCAATGTCTTGAGGAAACTTATCTATAGCAGTTTGCCAGCGAGTTAATGCTAATTCCCATTTTTGAGTTTGTGCAGCTACTCTCGCATAACCTTTATATCCCTGAAGATGTTTGGGATATTTTTGAATGATTTGCCCAAAAATAGCTTCAGCTTCTGGAAATTTTTGTAACTTAATCAAACAATCACCATAAGCACAATAAACTAAGATGGATTGTTCAGAATTAACAGCGATCGCTTCCCTAAAATACTCTATTGCTTCCTTATCTATGCCATCCTTATTTAATTTTTCAGCTTTGGTCAAAAATTGTTTGACTATCTTGTTTTTGAGTTTTGATAATTTTTTACTAAATTCAGTATTAATGCTACTTGCCTTTTGTAAAATAGCCATTGCATCCTTCAACTTACCTTGCTGTAATAAAGTTTCTCCTAAACTCTGATAAAAAGAAGCTAAATTAGGATTTATGTCTATAGCACACTGATAGTTTGTAACTGCTTCATCTAGATTTTTTTGTTTTGCGAAAACATCCCCTAAGTAGTAGTAAGTCCAAGCAAAATTAGGATTAATTTCAATGACTTGATGGTAAATACTAATGGCTTCATCCAACTTCCCCATCCGCTGTAACCGATTAGCTTGCTTTAGCAACTGTCCCCCATTCATACCTTTATCACCCATCAAAAACAACAACACAACACTCTACAATAAAACTCTCATTAAGTCAATAGTTAATATCGATTTGAACTCCGCTCAATCGCTTTATGAGTAAGTCATATTAATATTCTTAATCTGAGCCTAAAATTAGCTAGCTTTTCAACTAACAAGTTGCACTACCAACTTGATTATTCTTTCACATCAAAACTATTGATGACCGTAACTTGCCCACAAGCTGCCGATCGCTTCTTGAGCAAAAGTCAATTAATTTTATTCTCCATAAAAAGGAACTTTTACAGTAAATACAGAGCCTTTGCTAACTTCGCTAACTACACTAATATCTCCACCCATCATTTTACAAAAGTGACGACTAATAGCTAAACCTAAACCAGTACCTCCATATTTTCGTGTTGTGGAACTATCAGCTTGAGTAAATGGCTGGAATAAAATACCCATTTGTTTTTTTGATATGCCTATACCAGTATCAGCAACACTTAAAACTAACATCTTATTCTTATAGTTAAAACTTTTATTTTTAACAACAAAATCATCATCATCTTGATGATTATGAGCAACTTTAACTCTCAAACTAATTTTGCCATTTTTTGTAAACTTAGCTGCGTTACTGAGAATATTTAAAGTTACTTGGCGCATTTTGTTTGGATCAGCTACGATTAATTCCTGATTTTCTTCACAGACTATTTCTAAAGTATTGTTATTTTGCTCAATCAATGATTGAATAGTTGCCACGACATTTTCAATTAATGCCATAATATTAAAGCTTTCCAAATGAACTTCCATTTGACCAGCTTCAATTTTTGAAAGAGCAAGAATATCATTAATTACTGTGAGTAAGTACTTACCTGCAGTATGAATATTACCAAGGTCATGAACAAATTCTTCATAGCCCAAATCCTCAGCATCTTCTAGTAAAACCTCACTGTAACCAATTATCGCGTTTAATGGAGTTCGTAATTCATGGCTCATATTAGCCAGAAATACACTTTTGGCTCGATTTGTTGCTTCTGCTTCATTTTTTTCTTGTTTTAAACGCTTATTTTCTTTTGTTTGTTGGGCATTTGCTAATGTTTTTGTAATCGTAATTTCTAAATCTTCAAAATCTATAGGTTTCGTTAAGAAATCAAAAGATCCTTTATTCATCGCAGACCTAATTTTTCCCATATCACCATAAGCGGAAATGATTATTGCATTGATGTCAGGATGGTAAACTTTGAGATTATCTAATAAAGTCAACCCATCCATTATAGGCATATTAATATCAATCAATACGATGTCTATATTTGATTCACATGATAAAATTTCTAATGCTTCTAGACCATTTATGGCAAAAATAAACTCAAGCTCTTTTTGCTTAATTTTTTTTCTAAAGTTACGGATGATAAGCGATTCAAAATCAGGCTCATCATCTACAACAAGTATTTTTGATGACATGATATTCTGAGCAATAAGCCAATTACTTTCAATTTCTCAGTTACTGGCAATCAATAATTATAAATATATACTAAATTTTAGTTTTGGTATAATTTGTCGTCGAGTCGCTCTCAATTTTTCAGACACAAGTCAAAAATAAAATACCATAAGCCAATACAGTCCCATTCATTTGGAGATAAAAATCAGGTTTTGAGTATTTTGTCAATGATGGATTATTTCCGCCGTCGTCAAACCCAACCTACCCAATCCTATTTTTGACGATGACTATTCAAGGTGAGATGATATAAATAAGCGCGATCGCTAGTGTCTCGACAGGGAAGTTAAAAATCAAAAGTATTAATTAGTAAAACTTTGAATATTTTGTCAATGGGCTACACTATCATTTTAAATTGATACCTCTGAAACATTATCTAGATTCAATACCAAATTAGCAGACACACCAACAGACTGAATATCCATTTCTTTTTGCTTACCCTCTGAAAAGCGTTGACAGCGAGTGGCAAATTGACAAGAATTACAATTATCAAAAATCTCCACCTGTGGAAATTCTGTTCCTTCTTCCTGGTAAAGTTTTAACCAGTAAGTTAATTTATCCAATATCTGTTTTAAATCCTGTTCAGTTTTCTGATGCGCTTGTTGATTATAAGAAAATTTGAGTTTGTAGGGTAGTTGTTGATTTTTCGACTGGATAAACCAATATGTCATAGAAACTTTTTCTGGTAAATAGTTGCTAGTTTCAACCAAAGTATAAAGATAAAGGCGTGTTTGCCAATTTTGAGCAAGTTTTTCTTGATTTTGAGGGTAGCTATGAGCTTTCCAATCCAAAATTTGTGCTTGTTGAAAATCAGCAATTAATAAATCATAAGTAACTGTAAGGATATAATTATTAAAATTAATACTGTGATTATATTCTGCTTGGCGTAGAATTAAATTATTCTGAGACTGAAGATTTAATGTTTCTGGTGCAGCTTGACAAATTTGTTCAACACAATGCTGCATTTCTTGATTTTCTCCCATCAAGGGTTCTATTGGTAATCCTAGTTCTCTTTGTTGCATCAACAAGTGAAATTGACTTCCCCAATTTAGTCTTTCTTGTTCTTCTGGTGTTGTAGGTACACTTAGATTATCTAGATAGAGATGTTGAAATTTCCGCGGACAAGTTGTGAGTAAATTTAGATGTTGTTGAGAGAGTCTATATTTTGTCATTATTTTGTCATTGTTATATCTATTGAAATTGATATTGCTACAAAGCTTTAGGCGGCAAGACTCAGAAATAGGTGTACACAAGGTGGGTAAAAAAACCTAAATTTATTGTAGTTCCAAATAAGTCAATATTTGCCCACCCTACTAATACTACTCACTATCCACTGTAACTGTCTTTTTTTAAAGGCATGCCGGAAAAAGGCAACAGGCAACAGGGAAGGCATTTGGTGGGGGATAAAAAGTGCCACCTTTCATGTTTGCGAAGCGCAAAAATGCACACCACTAATTTTCCAAATCAGCGTGGGGGACAAGGTACCGAATTCTAGCAGTACTTTTGCCTTTCGAGCCTACCCATTCCCTTGGCGAGAGGCTGTGTGCGGAACCAGCATCCGCATCTTGTAAAGCCCCGTACTGTCCTCGACGCGGGATCTCGGCGCTCTTGCCTCTTGCCTCTTGCCTATCCCAAAGGAAGTTGAATTCAAGAATCACAATCCGTTCCCCATCAATATAAATGGAGCCCAATAGTAAGGATTACTCACTTCTTGATCTTCTCCAGTAATCATATTGATTTGAGCTTCACGTAATGCTTCTGCTTTGGTTTTTCCCTCTTGCAAAACTGTATAAAAAATCCTCATCAATTGGGCTGAATCATCTTTAGCCCGCCACAAGGAAGTAATAATTGTCTCTATTCCTGCATTTTGCATTTGATAACCAAAGCCGACTATTTCTTCCCCATTACCCATCTTTCCGCCAACGTTAGTTTCAGAAGCACTTAATACGACTAAATCTACATTTGGTAATGACCAATTTTCCATATCGCGTAGAGTAATCCGATCACCATTTCCAAATAATATAAAGGAATCTTCTGGTTTCCCATTCCCTTCTTCTCCAGTCAATAATGCTACTGGAGTATCTAAATGCACAATATTGTAGTCATTAAAAATATTAATTGTTCCCTCTGAATTAAATTCACTATTAACAAGTTTGCGAGTACCGGGAATTGTTTGAGCTAAATTTTCGACTGATTTTCCATTTGTTGGTGTTAATTCTACCTGGCGAGTTCCGATCTGGATTTGATAATTACCTTCAGTTAAAGCTGCTGCTAATACACGGGGTTGATTTTGGGGTTGACTCTCAAAATTTGTCAGACTAGCTGCAATAATATTATTCACACCAAAACGCTGCACTAACCATTGTTGCCCGTCGTAAAGTGCTGCTAAAGGCACATAACGTAGTTGATTATCTGGTGCATAGATAATAGTATTTACATTGGCTTGAGTTAATTCATCTTCTATTGGTTTTATCAACCAGTCATAGAGTTTTTCAGCAGAATTTTTTACATCTCCAATCGGAGTAGAAATCCTGAAACGGAATTCAGCGATCGCCCTTTGAATTTCTACTGCTTTTACCTCTACAGTTTTATGTACTGGTTCATCATTTCCATGAATTAATACCAACTCTAATTTGTCTGGAAAAATTAACGGATAAAATAGTACTGTTCCAGGTAATTTTTGCAATTTTTCTTGTAGAACTTTAAATTCTGGCAAATCAGCTTTTAAATTATTTTTATCAATCTGCTGATTTAAAATATCCTTTGTTCCTGACGCCAGAATTTTTTCTTCAGCGGCTAACAGTTTAACTTCGGTTGTGGTTATTGCTTCTTTGACATTGCCTAAATAATTATCTAGTTCTTGGATTTTCAGCAAATCTAAAACTTGTTGAGCTTCTGCAATCCGTTCTTGTTCTAATAATAAACCTATTAAACTCTGATAAGTTGCTTCCGGATTTTCTAGGAGACTTTTCTTGTCTTCTTGATTTCGGAGCGCTTCATTCAGATTAATAGCTTGTTTGTAGAAAACTACTGCTAACTCTGGTTTTTCTTGAGCTGCTAAGATTGTGCCTATTTGCTCATAAATTTTACCTGTTTTGGCGGTTGACTCACTCTCTTTATATATTGTTAATGCTTGCTCTAAATTTTCTAAAGCTTGAGGGTATTGTTTGAGTTGGTATAGAGAACCTCCTATCCCTTGATAAGCTATAGCAAGAATATTTTTATCTTCTTGATTAGATAAATTATCTAAAGCAAGTTTGTGATAATTTAGGGCAATAGAATAATCACCAGAACTATAATATACTTCTCCCAACGCATTCATATTTGTAGCAATAACCAATTTTTCTCCTACTTCCTTATTAATATATAAAGCTTGTAGTAAATTTTTTTTAGCTTTAGGATTATTTCCTAAGCGGTCATAAACTTTCCCTAAACCAATCATCACCTTACCTTCAGCAACACGGTCTTCTGCTTCTTTGTAAAGCTCTAAAGCTTGTTCATAAATTGACTGTGCTTTAACATTTTCCTCTCTTTCATAATAGGCATCACCCAAATAACTTAAAGCCTCTAATTTCACAGTTTCATCTGCTGCGACTTGAGCAGCTTCTAACCCTTTTTCATAAGCTTCTAATGCTTTAGTTTCTGCTTCTTGTTTTTGATAGAGTTTACCAATAAAACTGTAGATACGCCCGACACTTTTTTGGTCGCCAATACTCTCTAAGATAACGACAGCTTGCTCAAAATATTTGAGAGCTTCTGAGTCTTCGCCCTTTTCTCGATAAACAAAACCTATGTTATTTAATAATCGGCCTACTCCTGCATTATCATTAATTTCTCGCCGCACAGTTAAAGCTTCTTGATATGTTTCCAGAGCTTTGTCATAATCCCTGATACGAAAGTAAACTACTCCCATGTTATTGAGGGTACGACCTTGATCACGGCGATCGCCTACTTCTTTTCGGATGATAAGTGCTTCCTCATAAAATTTCAGTGCTTGGTTGAGTTGGCCTTGACTTGCTTTAACCGCAGCAATATTATGCAGAGACTCTCCTTTATTAGGGCGATCGCTATTAGCTTCAGAGATATCTAAAGCCTCTTGATGAAGATTTAAAGCTTGAGAAAACTCGCCCTGTCGCTGATAGGCAAAGCCAATCAAATTCAAAGTTTCTGCTATACCTGAGCGATCGTTTAACTGGCGATGAATTTCTAAAGCTTCTTGCAATACATCTAAAGCCTCTGAATATTTCCTTTGATTAGCGTAAACATCCCCCATATTATTAAGGGTTTGGGCAATTCCAGTTTTGTCTCCTAATTCCTTACGAATTGTTAAAACTTGTTCATAGGTTTGTAAGGCTGCGTCAAATTTTCCTGTGCGAAATTGTTCAACACCTGTTTCAAATAACTTATCTGCCTCAGCCTTGGAGCCAGAAGATGCTGGCGATTTTTCCACTGCCGGAGTTTGGGCCAAGACATTAGGGATAATGATGATGGTTGGTATGAGGAAAAGAGTTATTGCGATCGTGCGGTAGAGATAAGGATTTTTCACTTTGAAAGCCCTCCTAAATTTAGGACAAATTATCAGGTTTAGGATCAAACTATTATGACCATAGATTTTGGTCATTTAACATTGTGGGTATAGCACTCTCACTCTTCACAACATCTTTTTCGGTAGGGTTAGGGGTTAGTGGTAGGGAAGATTCACTTTCTATTTTCAAGAGTGCCCATCAAATAGGAGTCAAGAAGATCCCTGGTATGCAAAGCCCTTAATAGTTTTGCAGGTAATTTTACTGTAACTATATTTTTTGAATTTGGTATAAACAGGACTTACGCAACGGTACTATGGATAGAATTAATGTTAGGAATATAGACCAATTAATAAGCTATATATAGATTTAATGCGTAATTCCCGTTCAAATTATCGGGTTAACAACAACGAAGCATGTCAGTGTAGCACACTGGATTACTGCAAGATTTGGGTTTTAGCTTTGATGTTGTGTAATTAATTTTGTCTAAGTAGGTAGGCATAATAAAATCGATGTATGTTGAGTTTTGCAAAAGAATCTGAAATACCCTATTTCATAAACCCCGCCCTTACGGGCAGGGTTTTAGGCTGTGCGCTAGTTTTACATTTTGTTACATAGCTTGATTTTTTAACGCTCACCTACTTACCTACTTACTTTGGCTCTACTTTTACCATTATTTATCTATAAGTATTCAATCAGAGATTCTTTGTAAAATTCAGATTAAATTCTTGCGTAGGGTGGGCAATTGGGTCAATATCTCCTTGCCCTCACCAGAATTTTACTTTCCGCCGCCGGCCACCAGAATTAAACACTATAGCTATCTTAATATTTGCTTGACAAACAGTCTCTCAGACATAAGATTAACTCTGCAATAAGTCTATTGTTTAATATATTTGCCTTTTCCTGGTTCCACATTACCAGTCAGTAGGCTAGTAAGCTAGTTTAGGGTGACTATGAATTATGGTAAAGTTAATCTAGACGGATTTTAAATTATTTTATTAACATTTTTTAACATTAATTTTTTTTCAGCCTCAAAGAGAAAGCAGGGGATTAAATAGATAGATAAGTTGATTTGTTTAGTTATATTTTCGTCTTTTTTAACCCTAGAAATGTCTCTAATAATTTGATTTTATTATTGCCCAATAATTTATGGGGAAAAAAGAAAATAACTCTGAGAATAACTCTGGTGCTATCCTCAAAAAAATTATGTATAAGCTTCCTCTAAATATATTTGTATGGTTGCCATTTTTGATTTTCCTGAATTCTTAATTAAATCGGTATTAAAAAATGAAAGGTAATGAAAATCATCAAAACAAATTTTTGCATTTGCTGCTCAATGAGCTACCTGCTCAATTTACAGGCCAATTAAAAGTAGATAGTTATGGCCAAAGTTGGACAATATTTTTTTGTTTAGGCCGTTTGGCTTGAGCAATAGGTGGTAAGCATCATAATCGGCGATTTCACAGAATCTGGCATCAATTTTGTTCTCATATTTCTCTGGAAAAAATTAAGCTACGAGAAGAAGACTCTGTGATTTGCTATTACTATCATGTTCTCTCAGTTTGATCCAGATGCAAATTACTAACTCCTGCTCAAACAAAAGCAGTAATTTGGGGGCATTTAAAAGAAGTTTGATTTGATATTTTACAGCAACAATCACAACAATAAATAACTATAGTTTATCTGAAGCAGGACTAGAAAAATCGTTGATTATGATGTCTACAGTGATTAAGCTAGAAAGTATTATTCCTACTGTTAATAATTTATGGTCGGAGTGGCAAAAGTCTAATTTTACAGAGTATTCTCCCGGTATGGTTCCGATAATTGTAAAAGAAAAGAATTTACAAAAAGTAGCTAAAAATCACTCTTATAATACAATTACTAAGTTAGTTAATGGTAAAAATTATTTCCGATAAACTGCTATTTTGGTTAACAAAGACTTGCGCAAATTAACTTTGTTTATAGTGCTTTATGTGAGGAAAAATTTAATTGAATTAAAGGCAGTTCCAGATAAAAAACGTATAGAAGGAAGTCCTGAATTAAAGCCAGATTTTGATCAGATCACAGCTTCTATTAAACCTCAATCATTAATCGCTTGTGTAGATGATAAGTAGGTGAGCGTTAAAAAATCAAGCTATGTAACAAAATGTCAAACTAGCGCACAGCCTAAAACCCCGCCGGGCGTGGTTTAAGAAATAGGGTATTTCAGGTTCTTTTACAAAACTCAACATACATCGGTTCGATCATGCCTACCTACTTAGTAAAGAAATTTGTTATCTCTTAGAGAAAATTCTGAATGAGGGTGGTTATAAGTTTCTCGGAATTAATGATTCGATCAAAGCATTACCAATGATTATTGAAGCTAAAGCTGATTTAATTTTCTTGGATTTAATAATGCCAATTGCGAATGGTTACGAAATTTGTACTCAATTGCGACGAGCAGTTATTTTTGAGAATACACCTATAATTATACTAACAGGAAGTGATAAAGTTGTAGACTGAGTGCGAGCTAAAATGGTGGGAGCTACAGGATATATAACCAAGCCTATAGAGCCAAAAAAAAGTATTAGGATTAGTAAAACGATATTTACAAAATCCTCCATCTCCTGATTCTCAAATCAAACCGAATGAATCAGATTTCTAATGGAATAGAGGTATATGAGAAAGGGATAAAAGAAGATTTACTTTTGTCATAGGTTTAATTTGATAGTGAAAGAATTTATTATATATGCTGGCCCAATCGGTCAATTTGACAATCAACTTGAGCAATACTTTATAACTACTTCTGTAAAATGCGGTAAAAATGCTGCTCATCAATATATGCCTCACTGTACCTTGACAGGTTTTTTTTCATGACAAATTAACTGCAGTTCCGATTTATATTCAAGCCTTAGATATTGCCTTAAAAAAGGCTCTGCTGAGTCGCCCACTGCCTCCTATACTTGTTGTAGATATGGAATTAAAAGAAGAGTTTCATTATCTTAAATTAGAATCAGCTTGGATAGAAAAATTTATTGCTAACTTTGCCACTACTGCCTATTCATCAACAAGAATTGACCAGTTACACATTAAGAATAATTTACATCTAAGTTTAGCTTATAAATTTCCATCATAACAACACAAAATTCTCCAATAAATAACAAAAAAAATTATCAATCCTCAAGCCGAAGTATCATGGAAATTAAGATTTTATGAACCCTACCCTGATAACTATTGGATTTGTCATCAATCCTGGGAACTTTAATCTACACTAAACTCAAAAAGAGAAAAATTATACCAAATTAAAATATGAGTACAAGTAGATAGAGATTTCTTGACTTTGTAACTACAGTTATAACAAGATCATCAGCAGTAACATAGTTACCTAATTTTTTCTGACTTTCATAGCAGGTAAAAGTATCAATAATTGGTGGTGCTGGCTGTTGTATATTTCTGTTATTAAAACTTAAATTAAAGGCTGGTAAATCAATCAATGCGTCTCGATTTAGCATGAATCTATTGATAACAAAATGCTGCAAACCTCTGATTTTAATTTGATTATTAATCCAGTCAAATCCCAGAAACAAAATCAAGCGATTAGTAGAATCATTATCGGAAATCACTAAAGAGCTACGGATATCTTCATTGATAAAATACCAATTTGATTCCTCGACAATTTGATATTTAGTTTTTCTACCTAATCCAAGTTGATGTAACTTTTATAAGACCAAAGCTGCAATTCCTACTTTAACTGTAGAAGCCGGATAAAAAACCTCTATCTGCTTCATCGGGCCAGCCATTATCATGACTATCAAAAAACAAAGATTGATAATAAAATTTATGCAATTTCGGTGGTTTTATAGCTTCATTGACTTTGACAATTAACAGTTTACCTGACCAAGCATTGCCTTAAAACCCTTGCTAAAGTTGTAGTATCCTTCTGATAGTTGGGAAAATTTGTTCGGCAGAACTAGAGAATTGAGAAATTATACTATTTCTGTTTTAATTATGAAGATACCCAGAGGTTAAAAGGTAGTAGGCAATAGGGAACACGCAACAGGAAATCAAGTATGTAGAGATTTTTTGTAATGGAAAAAATGGCATTCCTTTTTGGTGATAGTGCGTGATTATTTGCAAGAATAAAATAGTTATATCTAAGTCTTCCCTTCTGAATTTTTTCCTAGATATTAGGTTACGCTCTACCACCAAAATTCCCAATTGGTGGTTTTTAAATTACCCTACTTCAGTTTTACTTCTTCCTTCTTCCATCAGAAGAAATTCTGCAACACTTAAATTTAAAGGAGTTGTAACTTTTAAATTAGTTTCTTCTCCCTGAACAATTTTTACAGGCAAACCACATTTTTCAAATAAAGCAGCATCATCAGTCACTGCCCAACCTAATTGATGCCCTTTTTCGTGACACTCTTTCAACAGCTTCACCTCAAAAGCTTGAGGAGTTTGAGCCGCCCATAACTGACTACGGTTTGGTGTATCTTGAATTAAACCTGATGAATCAACTACCTTAATAGTGTCCTTAACTGGTATCGCAGCAATTAAACCGGGACAAGTCAGAATCACTTCTGCACATCGATCCAAAAGTTGAGGAGTGGCCAAACATCTAGCCCCATCATGAATTAATACTCTTTCTGCTTCTGGTGGTAAAGCCTGTAAACCCTTATAAACTGACTCCTGGCGAGTTGCACCACCCTCAATCAGCTCAATCGGTTTATCAGTAGACAAAAAAGAAATAATTTCTTGAAAATCTGGAAAATCAACAGGCTGTCCAATAACGCCAATCCAAGTAATATTATTAGATTTTACTGCTGCTTCAAGAGTCCAACTTAGTAAAGATTTACCCAGCAGAGTCATTAATAGCTTGTTCCGTGAACTTCCCATACGTCGCCCCATGCCAGCAGCAGGAATCAATAAATACATTTTGTGTTTGAGGTTTCCAATGAATAATGAAATCTAGGTATATACTCTATTAAGAAAATAGGATTGTTATCAACACAGAGGTTTGACATCACCTGGTGTCTAAACCGCGATTCAGTCAAATTGAGTCGAAGCATCCCGGGTTTTTGCCTCAGCGCAATGTCGGGAGTATGTCAAAATTGAACAGAATCCTCCGCAAAGTCCCAATCTATAATCTATGATTTAGATGGGGTAAGCGGGAGTGACTATTAGTGTGATCTACTTATTTTTGGTACGGTAAAAGCTGAGCGCTGAAAACACGACCCTCTTTTTTACAGCCATCATCAAGTTTTTTGCTGGTTGTTTATTTTCCTGGGGTTAAGGGCGCATGCATTTCTTATGAATCGCGATCGTACACCACGATAAGCCAGGCACTCGAATATCCATCTATAATCTTTGATGCGCGATTAGTGCGTTCAACAAATAATTATTAACCTGAGTCTCTTAAAAATGAGAATACTAGCCCTTGTCCCCGGAGGAATTGGAGACCAACTTTTGTTCTTTCCCACTCTGGATGACCTCAAGCAATCCTATCCAGAATCTCAGATTGATGTAATTGTCGAACCTCGCTCCAAGGGTGCGTACCGAGTTTGTCAGTCTGTGCGAGATGTCTTGATCTATAACTTTAAAGATTCCAATAGTCTTGCAGACTGGGGAAATCTTTTAGGCACTATTCGCGATCGCGAATATGAAGCAGTAATTTCCCTAGGACAACGTTGGACAGTTGGCCTATTGCTATGGTTAACAGGAATTCCTAAGCGGATAGGTTATACGGGTAATGGAAAAATCTTTCTCACCAATCCCGTACCCCTGAAAACTGAACAATATGCTGCTCAAATGTACCATGACTTGTTGCAAGGGATGAAAATTGGGACTCCCTTCAAGGGCATCTCAATTAATTTACCTAGAGCAGATATTGATTGGGCTGAAGCTGAACAACAACGCTTAGGAGTATCTGAAAGTGGATACATTCTGATTCATGGTGGTTCCAGTGAACTAGCTCAGGTTAAAGGTATAGATAAAATATATCCTACCAATTACTGGCAGGAGATTATTACCGAACTGCAACAAAAACAACCTAATTTGCCTGTGGTCATTGTTAAAGGCCCTGAAGATGGAGCCTGGGTGAGTGAAATTACCCAATTTGATCCAGATGTGAAAATAGTCATGCCTGGAGATGTGGGCAAATTAGCTGCAATTATCGCCGCGGCTAATTTGATGTTATGTACTGACAGTGCGCCAATGCACTTAGCAGTGGCAGTTGGGACATATACAATTGCTCTATTTGGCCCTACTGAAGCAGATAAGTTATTACCTAAGAGTGATCGGATAGTTGCAGTTAAATCTCCCACTAGCAAAATGTCTGATATTTCTCCCCAAGCAGTTTTACAGAAAGTTTGGGGAGGAGATAATTAAAGATTTATGATAGGCGGTATTTTTCTTAATATACTCCTGACGTTGAGTTGAGGTGACAATGCTGGATGATTCTCCTTGCTCAGGCCAAATCCCAGTTTGATGTGAGGTGATTTAAGACGTGCGACCTGTTGAGCCTGTCGCGCGACCTGAACAGGTCGCCTGTCGCGCGACCTGAACAGGTCGCCTGTCGCGCGACCTGAAGACCCCGCATTCCGTAAGGAAAGCTCCTCCTGAGGGAGGCAACTGGTCGGCTGAAATGGGACACCTTTCTGGTCGCGCGACAGGCTCAAGTCCCCCAGGGATTTTCACCAAGAGCTGCTCACGGAAAAGACTCTCCTATTCCGTTACTCCTTTTCATGTCGGCGACAGGCTCAAAGTAACCAAAACCACCAGGGATTAGGTGGAATGGAGCAAGAGGGAAAGAGATGAAAGGGTGAACACAGTCTAAGTGTTAGAGTCGACGCCCGATATTATTCGGGGCGCCTCTCCTTCAGAACCGGACGTGAGACTTTCGCCTCATCCGGCTCCTGGTTAGTCTGAGTTCTCACTCTGCTCATGTGTTCATAGTGATGACAGTGGTTGTGGAGTGC
>JAJEAQ010000611.1 GCA_022822685.1 Trichodesmium sp. jk18x7bins.61 | reverse complement strand
GTTAGAGGGCAGAAGGCAGCTATGCTAAAGGGCTTCTTCCAATTGTGACTTGATTTTATACGCTTTCATGTGGCGAGGTGGCTCAACGATGCTACCGGACATGATATAATAGATTCAACAGCCTCCACAGCCTCTAGACTTAGTGAATTCTGTTTAGTCATGTTTAAATAGATACTGGACAATCTAAAACATTCCCTGGTACTTAATATTAGAAGTGTGAAAATATTAAGTAATTTTCCCATTTCCTCAACCTATACTTAACTGTAGATGGCTGTGCATCAGTCTATATTATCGACAATCCATTGCATAAATCCTCATTGCCCAAGCCCAATACAGGCATGGGGCAATAACTTTTGTCAAAGTTGTGGAACACCACTCCTTTTAAAAGACCGCTATATTCCCCTGCGAAAGTTAACCTCTGGAGGATTTGCCAAAATCTATATTGTTTGGGACCAACAAAATCAAACTGAACGGGTTCTCAAAGTATTAGTAGAAAGCTCTCCCAAAGCCCTCGAACTATTTGACCAGGAAGCTTGGATACTAGCTAGCTTGAGTCATTCAGGCATTCCAAGAGTTGAGCCAGAAGACTATTTTCACCTGCGCAAGCGAAAGTGTCAGTCAGAAGTTGGCCACTCGACTCAATGGTTTCTACCCTGCCTAGTCATGGAAAAAATCGATGGTTATAACCTAGAGGAAATACTGGAACAAAATCCCCAAGGATGTCCTGATATCTGGGTAATCAATTGGCTTTCCCAAGCTGTAGAAATTTTATGGGAGTTGCACCGTCGCCAAATTATTCACAGGGACATTAAACCCTCTAATTTGATGTTGCGGAAAATTCCAACTACAGCTTTAACAAAATCCTCTCTATCCTTTTTTCAGCATCAACAGAAAAAGACAGAGGAACTGGTAATAATTGACTTTGGTGGAGCTAAACAGATTGGCAATCAGATTATAGGACCGAGAGTAACTTTAGCAAAACCCAGCACAACAAAATTAGTGTCCCCTGGATATAGTCCCCCAGAACAAATAGCTGGGGGTGAAATAGGCCCTTTTACAGATTTCTATGCTTTGGGCCGTACTTGTATTCATTTACTAACTGGTAAATATCCAGCAGATTTGGAGGACGCCTCTACAGGTAAACTGCAATGGCGTCAGCTGAAACCTGTTCATCGAGCTTTGGCTGATTTACTAGATGATATGGTGAGCTTAGAGCCGACTCAACGGCCAACAACAGCAGCAGAGGTTCAAATTCGTTTAGCTAAAATTTATCGACAGCAAAGGAGGTCTTTAGAAATATCTGACTTGGCCACAGGTGTTCAGAATTTATTGATGGCTAAGTTTACCAATGTCAATAACCAGATTAGTAGGGTATCTAATACAGTATCTCAAATTGTGGATCGAATAGTTGCAAGCTGTGTAGATACAATTTGGGAAATGTTACTAGGAGGAGTTGGGGGGAGTATTGGGGCAACATTTGGATTAATTTTTGCTTATTGGTCAGGAGTTGGCGATCGCATTGCGAGTTTATTTGCTAATTATTGGTTTCTCTGGTCAGATTTTCCCCTAACTATTGGCCCAGAAATAGTTGTATTTGGCTTGGCTGGTTTGGGAACGGGGGTAGGTTTAACGGATGTGGGAGGTTTTGGTCAACGTCGTCGTTATGGGTTGGCGGCATCTATGGGAACTATTGGTTATATTTTAGGTGGGCTATGTAGGCAATTTTCCCTGGTTGGCACCAACGTCTACACAACAACAGAGGATTTAATTATCCTAGAAATTTTGGGTAAGTTATCTGTGGGGGTGGCGACTGGTGTGATTACTTTGGGGCTGGGATTAAGAAAGCACCAGTTAATTTCTGCTTTGATGGTTGCTGCTCTGACAGCAATCATTTTTGTGGGTTTGGAGCAATTAAATATATTTCCAAAGTTATTTTTACAGTTTGTTTTTGTCAATCAAAGTCAACCTAATTTATTGGAATTCTTTGCTAGCATAACTTTTTTTAGTTTGTTAGGCTGTATTGGTGGTTTTTGTTTGGGGGTGAGTCATTATCTGATTATTCCTTTTTTGCGTCGGTTAGGTTTATGATGGTAGTAGTAGTTAATTAATCACGCTATATTTTAAATTTGGAGCGCTAAAACACAACTATAAACCAAGGTTTTTTTTGGGAAAACGTTCTAGCAAATATTTGTGTATTTCATGTAAAAATTTACTTTTTATTTAATTCAAATGGTAGTTACCACTAGACAATTAAGACAATGGAAGCAAAAAGGTCGCCCAATAGTTGCTTTAACCGCATACGATTATTCGATCGCTCAACTTTTAGATCATGCTGGAGTAGATTTAATCCTAGTGGGAGATTCTCTAGGAATGGTAACACTAGGATATGAAACAACTATACCTGTTACTCTAGATGAAATTATCCACCATGCTAAAGCAGTACGTAGAGGTGTCAAGCAAGCTTTAATGGTTGTAGATTTACCGTTTTTAACTTATCAAGAGAGCATCTCACAAGCTATACATTCGGCGGGGAGAATACTGAAAGAAACAGGTGCTCAAGCTGTGAAGTTAGAGGGAGGAAATGAAGCGATCGCTCAAACTGTGAATAAACTAACATCAATAGGCATTCCGGTTCTGGGGCATGTTGGTTTAACTCCCCAATCTGTGCATCAATTTGGAGGTTATCGCCAGCAAGGTAAAACTTCTGATGCTAGTGCCCGTATTTTAACAGCAGCAGCAGCTTTAGAACAAGCTGGCGCTTTTGCGATTATTTTAGAACATATTGGATCAGATTTAGCAAAAGAGATTAGCGAAAAACTCACTATCCCTACTATTGGTATTGGTGCAGGCTTACATTGTGATGGTCAAATTTTAGT
>JAJEAQ010000702.1 GCA_022822685.1 Trichodesmium sp. jk18x7bins.61 | reverse complement strand
TAGAAGGAGGTAATTAGCAATATTAGACCTCTAGCAAAATAGAAATTAAAATAAATTACAATACAGAAACTATTAATTTCTCTAATTTTTTATTTTTCACTTTCAACTTTCAACATTTAACTTAACTTCTGCAAGAAGTGTATTGTAATTTCCTGCATACTCACCTACAAAAGCAATCTAGCTAGTTCCGTAATCTAGCTATAAGGGAATTCTAATTCCCAGAATTTAGTTATAGATTATAGATAAAGTCTTTGTTTGTTTGTAGTTGCGCTTCAGCGCCATACAAATATTTTGGACCATAAAATTATTTTGTGATTTCAATCACAAACTCAAAAGCTTGACCTTGAGAACTGCCAAATTTTAGCAGTGTCCCTGATTTGAGCACCACTTCATCACGATGAATTCTTTGCCAACTGTTAGACTCATAAATCAGAGTACCAAAGCGAGAAATATCTCGTAAAAAATAAGTAGCTTCAACTTCTTCATTCGGTAGGCAACGAGAAAAAATTTCAGCATGTCTTTGAGAAACCCACCTCTCTAAAATCACCACATCATTTTCTTGAGAACGTCCCACCGTAATCGTCCCAGACAAAATTGGCCAAACTTGATTTTGATTGTCTTGAGAACGTAAAAAAGCCATAAAAGTAGAATTACTAATCCAAGTCGGAGAGTTAGTTGGTAGTTGAGTTACCAATTCATCAAAGACTTGAATTAATTGACCATTAAACTCTGGGTGCATATACAATACTGGCAAAGTCCAAGCAGGCTGATTAAATCTGTAGAGAGTTAATAATTGTTGCCTAGCTACTGCTACTGCCTGATCGATCAACATTCCCTCTGTCAAAGATTGAGCAAAAACTTGAATAAAACTTAAAGCTTCTTGGTCAGCAATTTCATCTCGCATACCTAAAACTGCAGGTACGCCATGATAAATTAATACCTCTGCTAGGCTACTACGTGGTATTGCCTGTATCTGATCAGAGGATAGACGCTCTGTAGCTGGTTGAGCTCCCCAGCAAGCATTGAATACTGCTAAAGTTACTCTATTACGAACTAAAACTTGTGCTAACTCAGTGCCATTGAGAGTTGTTTGGGGAGCCAAAAACAACCAACCACCATCTGGACCTGGTGTACCATGACCAGCATAAAAAAGTATATTATAAGTTTTTTGATCTAGATGGGAAATTAATTCTTCTGGAGTAGGCTGAATTAGTGTATCTACTTGACAAGGAATAGTGGAATTAACTCTATGTGAATTTTGGTTTGTAATCTCGCGAGGCTTCAAAACCTCAGTTAGTTGAGCTGCTTCTGCTTCTAGTTCTAACTTGGACAAAACCAGGGATTGGTGGTTATTAGATGCAGGTGATTTTCCTTGAGGGTTACTTTCCCCAATCACCAGCAGAATATTCAAAGATTGGGAAAGTGGACGATTAGGTAGGGAATGAACATCACTAGAGGTACGACTAAACAAAATTTCTCTACTGAGAGAAAATGCAGGTAAAGACATTCCTGGTTGCATAATTTCCCAAGGTAGAGCAATTAATTCTGGTTCGCGAATATCCAATCTTACTCGTAAAGGCAAATCTTGGCCAATGGCCATACCTTGACTTTGGTGTAGACTATGAGCAATTTCTCCTTGAAACAGCCACTGCCATAGATTGATACCCAGATTTTGCATCAGGCGACTGGTACGATTAATTTTAATGTCAGAATTAGAAGCGGGATGAATATTTGGAGTTGATGCTAAGGGTTGTTGAGGTGTACCGATAGGAATAGCTGGTAAACTGTGGGGAGAAAATACTTCTAACCAAGCTTGCCAAGCTTGTGATAAGACTTCTGGCCAATTGTGGTCATGGTGGACATATCCCCGTTGAAAAGGAGCCTGCATCACCCAGATTGCAAAGTGATTAGTTTCTGGGATATTCAGGCGAGCGATCGCTATACTTAGGCAAGGACTTTCAGAAGGGAAAGACATTAAATTTTTTCTATCTATATCTTTATGTATTTTAAATAAGTAAGAAGGAAGGAGCAAGAAGGAAAAAGGAATATTTAGTTAGGGATTTAAACCCTAGTTTTATTTCAGCTGCGAATCTGAAGTTTCAGCATGAAAAAATTGCCAATAAGTCCAGCTTTTTCCTCCCTACTCCCGACTCTCGATTCCCTATTCCCCAGCTAGAAAATATACCTTAAAAAACCTTTGTTCGTAGTTGCGATGCAGCGCCAAAATGTATCTCTGGAGTGGTTAGCATCATATCAATTTCAATAAATACTGCTACATGGTTTGAAAAAGTAAGATTCAAAAATTTGCACAAGTAATACAAACTTCATCAAATCTTGCTAAAAAGTTCCCGGCTGCTGAGTCAGAATCACAGCCTCATATGCAACGACTTTTTTTGAATTTTGTATCAGTTTGGCCAACAGCGTTCAATTGATCATTGCTCCCAATCACCCAATATTTGCCCATCCTACGACTTCCCCACTCCCTACTCAGAACTTGACTGAATGTGGCACTTCAAAAAATATAGCTGGCATTTCATCTTATCCTTATTTACTTTTATAATTCTCGGTTCATTCATTGCCAGAGGATATACTTTTCCAGTGGGAAATCATTACACCCACGTTCCCCAAATTAAATCAATGTTAAATCCTGAACTCTATATTAATGATTACTACGTTCAGGAAATGTTGCAATTTACCCCTAGATATTACTATCAATATTTAGTTTATCTCCTCAGCAAAGTTACTGGCAGTATCTCCCTCACATATTTTATTTATTATCTGATTTCATTTACTAGCTTTATCTGTGGTTTATCAGCGATCGCTAAAATATTTACTCCCTCAAAAATATCAGCAGCAGTTTTAAGTTTTTTGGGTTTAACAGCCTATACTTTGATTGGCTATATACAACTTTTTCCCAATACTCCTATACCTGCAACATTTGCCATGAGTTTGACAGTTTTGGGAATTTATTTCTGTTTTCGACAAAGATGGATAATTGGGTATTTATTTTTTGGTCTTGCTTCAATATTACAGTTTTTGGTAGGTGTTTTACCAGGCATAATGTTCCTACCAATTATGTTAGTCGATGTCATAAAAAAAAGGCAGTTTAGAGAATTTATTCTGGCATTATTTATTTTATTTGGGTTGGCTTGTTTAGTTTATTTGCCAATGGTATTGACTGGAACAACTAGCACGAATAAACTTTCCAATGAAGAATTTGTTTTTATCTATGGTTGGGTGCGGAATCCTCATCATATTATTCCTGCTTATTGGAATTGGAAAATCAGGTTAGATTTTATCTGTTTTATCCTGGGTGGATGCTTGTGTATTCACAAGGTCAATCTTGACAAATCGGAGAAATGGAAATTTTATCTGATTATTACTGAGTCAATTTTGGCTTTGTTTTTGGGTTATATTTTTGTGGAAGTTTATCCACTAGCTTTATTTGCAAAATTACAGTTAGCCAGAACTGTTCCTTTTGCTCAATTGATGATCTTTATTGCTGTAAGTGTTTTGGTTAATCAGTTATATCAAGAAGGTAATTTAGGAATTGGTTTATTATTGGTAACATCTCTAATTTTACCTGTACCCTATCAAGGGATTGGTTTTTTTATCTTCTCAATCGGATTGTTTTTTCTGGAGATATGGAGCTATAAGTTAATAGTTTGGATTATGGTGCTGGTGGGGTTAATATTTTACTTGTTGCATCCGCCTATAAATTCAGTTTTTAATCGATTGTTCACAATGCCTGGTTTATTTTTTGTCTTGTTGTTTCCATTGATTTTAGATGAAGCTGATATCGCGATCGCCAGAAAAAAGTTAATCACTTATAGTTTAGCCATAGCTACAGGTTTAGTCTTTGTCTTAGGATTATTTGAGGCATTACCAAGTAAATTGTTAGAGATATTTCAGCAACAGGTAAAATTTTATAGAACTCCCCAAGATGAACTGACAAGACTAGCCTTAAGATTTAGAGAAATTAGCAATCAAGATGATGTGATATTAGTACCTCCATTTGTGTCAAATTTTCACTTTTTTTCAGAGAGAGCAGTGATTGTTGACTTTAAACATTTTCCCCAAACTGATAGTGGGATTATCAAGTGGAAAAATCGCATGGAAGATGTTTTTGGTGTAGCTTTGAATGATAAATTAGCAGTAGGAGCAATGGAAATTTTGTTTCCGCAACAGACAGGGAAAGAATTAATTAATGTGGCAATAAAATATGGAGCTGAATATATTTTGACACGAGTTGATTGGCATAAAAATATGGAAGGAATAGTTGTGGAGCAAGAGGGAGAATGGGTAATCTTTAAAATAAATTCTGAGCAGTAGTAGGGTGGGCAAATATCACGCAGATTTACCATGAATATTAATAAGCGAAGCCAGTTTAGGGAAAACGAAGAAATAGCAAGGGTTGTCAATAAATTTGTGCTAATAGATTGCCTGCCTGCTGAGAGTAAGATTTTTGGCATTTTTAATCTTATGTATGATCAACTCACACTCGTCCTTTTTCCTCATTTCATCATCGTACAAACGGGGGCTACCACCCCGCTCAGGCCACCTTTTCCAGTTGCTCTTGGTTCAATTCTGTTAATTTGGGCATGGGATCTTTGCAACTCTTAGTAGCCTTGACTAATGGATTTGTGCTGCCTTGGGTTTTTTGGTTTTTTGTCTGTTGCAATCGTTGTTCATTTTTGATTCACCTTGTTTGTTTGTATTTTTTGGAATTAGACTCCGTTTGCGTCTAGTTCCATGTTTTTATCTTGGCAGTCGATCGCAATTTTTGACAAGGGGTAGGCAAAAATAAAAAAGACAAAACTGATACAATTATGTCTTCACAAGCCTACCCACTTTATACAAAGGTTCTGAACAATTTTGACAAAACAAAACTGATACAATTATATCTATTGAAAAAAATTTGTATTCCAATAACAATAGAGACATTTTTATCTCAAAACTTACGCAAAAACACTATATATTGTAAGGGCTTTGTTGCACAAAAGAAGGAAATAAGATAAAAATAACAGTGCGTGGCACAAAAAAACCAGCACCAAGTAAAGCTGAATAAGTCCAAGTCCAAGTCCAAGTCCAAGTACCGGGTCAGCAACTGGTCTGAATATGATGCATGTTTAAAGCACAGAGGGAGTCTGACATTTTGGCTAACTACTGAAGTAATAGAGCAGTGGGTAAACCAACAGAAAACTGGACGTCAAGGGGCATCCCATACCTATAGTGATGTCGCGATTGAATTAATGGAGACCCTGAGTAGTTGGTTTGGGTTAGCTTCTCGGCCAACAGAAGGGTTGGTCGAATCTATATTTAATTTGATGGAACTAGATTTACCAGTACCAGACCATAGCACTGTATCCCGTCGGATGAGAAAATTAAATATTACTATACCAGTGATGCCGACAACAGAAGGGATTCACTTAGTAGTAGATTCTACGGGGGTCAAAGTATATGGGGAAGGAGAGTGCGGTTCGTTTCTAGCAGGAACTCCTAGCAACTAGGAGTATATGGCTAGAGTCCAGTCCCTATAACCCATATAGGGCGGATAACTGAGTTAAGAATGTAGGTGAAGCTACCAGTAAACTGGTACCAGAAAGCTAAGTCCTACCCGCTAAGGAAGGCGTGAATCCCTATCTGGCCACAGTTCGGGAACCATACCCGGAACCCAGAGTGAAGCTGGCACCAGGACTCAACCAGAGCTAAAGCGTATAAGTACACTGGAGTTAATGGGGAGTTGATATGGAGAAATTACTGAACCTTCTGAAAAAGTGTCCTACCCCAATGAGTCAATGCGAAAACAAAATGACTACATAATCGGAGTAAGTCCCGCAGTGATTTTCTTCCTGTAAACTGCATTCCAGGGATGACGATGGGCAAAATGAAGGCGACTAAGT
>JAJEAQ010000694.1 GCA_022822685.1 Trichodesmium sp. jk18x7bins.61 | reverse complement strand
GGAAAAACATATAAAAAAAAGAAAAAAACCCAAAGCCAGGCATCATCAGCTATTTGGATTTGAGCATCACAGCTAAAGACAAGGAAACTGATTAGGAGACACCTACCCAAATCAAGCAATGGCTATCAGAAAGAGGATTTGCAATCAGTACTGAGAAGACAAGAATTGTTCAGAGCAATGACAGATTCAACTTTTTAGGGTTTAACTTACGACAACACAAAGAAAAACTGCTAATTAAACCGCAGAAAGAAAAAGTATTGACATTCTGTCAAAAAATTGGACAGGTAATCAAAAGAATGAAAACCTGTACCCAAGAACAAATGAGAAATCAACCTCCTCTGAGGAGGTTTTACTAATTATTACAGAGGAGTAATTAGTAAAGAAACCTTCAGCTGTCATAGGATATGGCAATACCTCTATAGTTGGGCAACTTGACTACATCCCTTTCAAGGAAAAAAATGGGTGAAAAATAAATACTTCAAAAGATACAAAGGGAATGATTGGACATTTCGGCGACAGGCTCAGCGTTTTAGCTAAAGCTACATAAGAAAGCTCCTCCTGGCAACCTTACCGGCTCAATCTAGCACCAAAAGGAACAAAACAAGGGGATTATTTTCCGATTGTAGTCAGCCCTTATGATGAGTGGGCGATTGAATATGGTTACAAACCAAGTGGAATGAGTAGTTGTATTAGTGGAAAAGGATTTTTACAGGAGATTGCTAGACAAGCTGCACAACCAGAATTATTTTATGCGCCGGATGAAGATTATTACGCTCTTCTCTCTCCTACAGCAAATAGATTTGATCTCAGTATAAATATCTTGAGTTATTCCCAGTCGCAACTAGATAATGCCAGAAATATTTGGGAGGGTTTAGAGCAGCGTGCGCCTAGAAGTGATGAAAGTGATAGTGAAATTAGGGTAATGTTCGATACAGTCTTCAACTATTATTTCTGGCAGATTAAAAATACTACTTTATATGTGGGTTCTCAGTCGTTTAATCGAGAGAGCATTAGAAATGATAATGGGCGTTTACCATTTGAAGCAATACCTGTAGAGAAACAATGGCAAGTATTTCTAATACTTGATAAATATGTTTTTGCTGAAGATGCGTTTCAGTTTTCACCGGATTTGTTGAGTAAGTTAGTATCTTCACGTTGGCAGCATTGGGGTACTCCCGTTTTGCCCTTGGATTACCCAATTCAAGATCGTATTCTGTTAGTGCAACGGATAGTTTGGCGATCGCTCTTTTCTAATAATCGTTTAACTCGTCTACGAGATTTGGAGTTGAAGACAAGGGCAGATAATGCTTTGAAACTACCTGAACTTTTTGAGACTCTGCAAAATAGTATTTGGAAGGAAGTTTTACAACCGACTGGGGGAGAGGTTGAGATTTCGAGTATGCGTCGTTCTCTACAACGGGAACATCTGAATCTTTTAATTGCAATGGTGTTGCGAAATAAGACTGTGCCTGAAGATGCTCGTAGTTTGGCTTGGTATGAGTTACGAGAACTTGAGCAAGATTTGGAGAAGATGATTAAAAAGCGAGGTAAGAAGATGGATGAATATACAAGGGCGCATTTGGAGGAAACACGCGATCGGATTATGAAAACTTTGAATGCACAGTTGCAATCTCAGTAGTCTGTCAACTACTACGGTAAACCTAGTTAACTTTTGCGATTTTATGAGAATAATAAAGTTCGTAGTTGGGATGGGGCCCGACAGTTTGAGGATGCCCCATCCCAACTACGAACCCCCTCTAATTAGTTCCTTCTGTCTTTCTGGTTAACTTTCATCCCAACTTTTATTCTCAAAGCCAATTTTTTCATTAATAATATAGCAAGGTCTTTGCCTAACTTCATCGTAAATACGAGCAATATATTCTCCGATAATTCCTAAAGAAAGTAGTTGTATTCCTCCCATGAAAAATGTGGTAGTTAAACCATAAGCCCAGGATAAAAATTCTTGTCCTAAAACAAATTTAACGTAAAGACCAATCAATCCTATAATAAAAGATAAAATTGCAGATACTAAACCTAAAATAGTTGCTATTTTGAGAGGAATAGTTGAAAAAGAAAATATGCCATCAAAAGCAAGTTTAAATAACTTAGTAACTGAAACTCTAGGTTTACCTCGATATCGAGGACCTCGCTCTACATAAACTCCTATTTGTTCAAATCCAGCATAAGCCCTTAAACCACTTAAATATTTGTTATGTTCTGGCATTTGCCGTAAAGCCAAGATAACTTTTCTATCCATTAATGAAAAGATACCTGCATCTATTGGAATAACAATGCCTGACAACTTTCTTTGTATGTAATAAAAGCTTTTAAATGCTAATCGTTTTAACCATTTTTCTTGACGATTTTTTCTAATAGCATAAACTACATCATATCCCTGTTTCCACATTCGTGAAAAACTGATAATTGCTTCTGGAGAATCTTGTAAATCTCCATCCATTAAAATAACTGCTTGACCATGAGCATGATCGATACCAGCAGATAAAGCACATTGATGGCCAAAATTTCGAGAAAAGCTAATAATTTTTACTTGTGGGTATTGCTTATTGATTTCTTTTAACATTTCCCAAGAATCATCTATACTGCCATCATTGATAAAAATTACTTCACTACTACCATCAAGTCGTTGTAGAACATCTGACAATTGTTGCCAGAGTTCGGGGATAATTTCTTCTTCATTGAAAATGGGAATAACTACAGAATAATCAATATTTTGCATAGTTTTTGCTCACTGATCGCACAAATATAGCAGTTCTCAGCCTTGGTGAGGTACAAAAATCTACTGCTTTAGTAGTCA
>JAJEAQ010000708.1 GCA_022822685.1 Trichodesmium sp. jk18x7bins.61 | reverse complement strand
TGACTACTAAATTTAAGTTAGTTATTTAACCGGATTTTATATAACCTGATTACTGCTGATAATAATAGCGCTCCCCACTTAGATGAACTGAATAGAGTTGTCGCTAAATAGATGGAAAAAATCCTGATTAAGTGCAGTTCTAGCAATTATTTGTCTGGTGAGCTACATAGAAAATGCCCCTAAATCCGGGAAAGGGGGACTTTTAGCGGTTATCTTCTTCGGTTAGAGCAGAAAAAATCTTGTACCTGCTCCATTTAAGAATTGCTATATCTTTTTGACAATGTATCATTCAAGATTTGTTCGGAGCGATCGCACCTTTTCCCTTTTTCCTCTATTCATTCTACGGAGAATATCATGTTCGGTAAAACACTTATTTAAACTGTGAACTTTAATATTGCCTATTGCCTCTGATTAATTGAAATCAAGTTGATATAACTACAATATATGATCAATTAATGTGGTATACTAACTCTAGTCCGCACTCCAAAAGAACTCAAAACTCAAAACTCTATACCTAATCAAGTTACAAACCGCTATAAATTCGACACAAAAAATTTGTTTGTAGTTGCGATGCGACGCCATTCTAAATATAAAAAGTAAGGCAACTATAAAGCTTGATTCATAACTTTTCTAGCACAGATGATATAAACACCCACAATTGTAGCGATCGCTCTTTCCAAAAACATCAAATTGTGGTACATATTAAGCTTAAGGTATGCTACTAAAAAATTACACAGAGCACGAAATGGGATCTAAGTCAAGGGTATTCAACTATGCTCATAGAGATATTAACCCTTTTTGCGGGTGATCTTTGAACAAATTACCAGTGTCACATGGCATTGGGCAAGTAGATGGGCAGCTAAGAAAGCTGATGAAAAAAGTCAGGTAATACAGACAGCCCTAGTCACTTCATATTGTAAAACTTTACAGGTAATTCGTAAAGAGTCTCAACAACTACCCCAGTGGAAAAAAAATAAAGCGGAAATTGAAGCCAGATTAACGGGAATGGAGAAAGATGCACTAATTATACTAGATTTAGCGCCAACACAAAAGCAAAAAATAACTTATTTGCCTCAAAGTAAAGAAGAAGAAGCGATCGTGACAGTAGTTATGTCTAGACTACAAAGCAAAGAGGAGTGGCTTAAACACGCTCCGCAAGAATTATCTCATCTAGTAGAAACTAAATTAGTATCAATTACAGTGCATCAATTTCGCCACGAACTCAGAATTATGCAGCAGAATTATTTACACTTAAAGGTCATACAGGTGGAGTCAGAAGTATAACTACACTTCCAGAAGGACAAGTAATTTCTGGTGCTTCTGACAACACAATTAAATTATGGAATCTGTACAGCAAAAAAAAATATTTTTACATTTAAAGGCCATACGAAAGAGATAAATGCAATAGCAGTCACCCCAGATGCTAGGCGAATGATTTCTGCTGCTTCCGACAATACTCTCAAAGTTTGGAGTCTTCTGTCTGGAGATGAGCTATTTTCTCTTCAAGGTCATACTGACTCAGTATATGCAGTTGCCGTGCTTCCGGATGGACGCCTGATATCAGGTTCCGATGACTTTACCTTGAAAGTTTGGAGCCTTGACACTTCTGTAGAATTTCCTACCCTAATCGGGCATACGAACAAGGTGAATGCAGCAGTAGTGCTACCATAAGACCAAGTAGCCTCAGCATTTTGGGATCATACAATCAAAATCTGGAATTTGAAGACAGCAAAACTGGTTTGTACTCTGAAAGCAAATACTGATAGAGTTAATTCTGTAGCAGCATTACCAGGTAAGCGGATTATTTCAGCCTCAGATGATAACACGCTGAAAATTTGGAGTTTGGAAACGGCAAAGGAATTGTTAGCTATAGAGGGTGAAAGTGGATGTATGTTTGCTGTAGCAGTTACACCAGATGGTAAAAAAGCGATCGCTTGTCTATCTAACCAAACTCTCAAAGTCTGGAATCTAGAGACATTGCAAGAAGTTTTTACAGAGGTAATACTGATTGGGTGAGTACAGTTACAGTGACACCAGATGGCAAGGGAGTCATTTCTGGCTCTTTTGATAAAACTATAAAAGTTTGGTGTTTAGAAACTGCACAAGAACTATTTAGCTTAAGTGGTCATATTGACTGGGTAAGCTCCATTGCAGTCACATCAGATGGAAAACGGTTAATTTCTGCATCGGATGAGTCTGGTCAGGTGGCCTCCCCCAGTCGGAGCTTTCATGTAGCGAAGCTAAAAGCGTTTTAGCTTCGCTACATGAATGTGGCACGCTCTGTGCAAATGAATTAGGTTTTCGGTGTCGTCACTTCCACCGTCTTTCACAGGCTCTATATGGTGAGTCTCAATTTCTTCTTCATTGAATAGGCTGTCTCCACAAATAGGGCATTTCCATTTTTGTTCTTTGGCTACTTGTTGAGCCTGTCGCCGACATGAAACGTATTTTGAACCTTTTGCCCAGTAGTTTTTCCCTTGTTGCCTCCCCCAGTCGGAGCTTTCTGATGTAGCTTTAGCTAAAAGCGTTTTAGCTAAAGCTACATGAATGAGTTGACGTTTTTGCCAGTATTCTTGGAGCGAAGGGTCGTCAGGACTAGCTTGGACTTTAACTTGAGCCTGTCGGCTCCATGTTTCGTGGCTCCATGTCGGCGACAGGCTCAACACATGTCTGATCATGGGTGTACTACTGATGTCGTAAAGTAGGAAAATTTTATTTTTCCATCTTCTACCAGTTCCTTGAAACATGTTCAGGTAGCCGACAGGCTCAATTTCCAGTTTGACCCTCTATGTTGTTTTAAGCATTTGTTTTTGACCCACTTTTT
>JAJEAQ010000672.1 GCA_022822685.1 Trichodesmium sp. jk18x7bins.61 | reverse complement strand
AAATGCCTTTGTATAGTGGTATCTGAGGAACCTGGTTCCAATTCTATGGCTGAAAAAGGTACCGTAAATAGGCCCTTAACACGTAATAAACTAAAGGAGTTATTAGAAGAACGCTTATTTCTATCAAGTAGTGAAAAAACTGCAAAACCAATCCCTATAGTTACTCTTGGACGTAAAATCGGATCAAAAGGATCGAAATTTATCTTATGGGTACTTCATCAAAGTCCATCAGCTCCTCGAAAAAAAAGATGAATCAAGGAACTTGCTTACAAGATTTACCTGTTGACCTGAAGCCAGAAAAGTTGCCTCAGCATGTGGCTGTGATTATGGATGGTAATGGTCGTTGGGCTCAAGGTCGTGGTTTGCCCCGAATTATGGGTCATAGGCGTGGAGTGGAAGCATTAAAGGAACTGCTGAAATGTTGTAAAGATTGGGGTATACAAGCCTTAACTGCTTATGCTTTTTCTAGTGAAAATTGGGGCAGGCCACTAGAAGAGGTAAATTTTTTGATGACTTTGTTTGAAAGGGTTCTGCGTCAAGAGCTACAAGAGATGGTAGCAGAAGATGTTCAGATTAGGTTTGTTGGTAATTTAAGTTCTTTGCCATTATCTTTACAAGCTGAGATTAGACAATCAATGGAAATGACTCAGCATAATCAGGGTATTAAGTTTACTGTCGCTACTAATTATGGTGGACGTGAAGAAATTGTACATGCTTGTCGAGCGATCGCCACTCAAGTACAAAAAGGCCTACTCCAGCCAGAAGAAATTAATGAGGAACTGTTTGAGAATTATCTATACACTGTAGGGATTTCCCACCCAGATTTATTAATTAGGACTAGTGGGGAAATGCGAATTAGTAATTTCTTATTGTGGCAAATGGCCTATTCAGAAATTTATGTTACAGAAATATTTTGGCCTGACTTTAATCGTCCTGAATTTCATCGGGCTCTATACGCTTATCAGAAACGTGAACGCCGGTTTGGTAAAATTTGAAAATCTCTGAACATCTGTTTTAACTAGATGGAAAAGTCATCTTAAGTTAAACTAAGGCCCAGAAAAGATTGCTTCTTCTAAGTCCCGACGACTCAAAGAGTATTTAAAAGAGCGTTGAATATCATTACCATCAACACCAACATTTACATAACGTACAACCACTTGATCTATATCAAGTAACAATTCTGCTTTCCATGTAGCTCGTTCAACCCACCAACAATGTAATCTTTCAGCATTCTGTTGACAGCCATTATCTTCAAGCCATTGCTCAATTTTTGGCAGAGGATGGTTATACAAAGGAGTATCTGGGTTAGGAAGTTCCATTTTTTTTGGTTCTACTAAATTAAACTTGTTTGCATCTAGCTAAGAGTTATGAAAGCAAAAATCAACTGTAATCATCTTTAGACTTAACGGGCAAGTGTCAAAACTTGAACTCCCGGTGGCTCAATCAGTTTAATAGTTGCTTCAGGACGCATGAAAGCAATAGTAATAGCTATCACCAAACAACTAACCAAAGCCATAGCCATTATAAACAAAGCAAATAATTCACCGGCGGATAATGGTCTATCTGTAGGCTCTAGATAAATAGATGAGCTTGTAGAGTTGGTACTACTAGAGACAGGATGATTATGACAATCATTGAGATACAAATCCCTAATCTGTTGATCATATGCTAATCTTCTGTCTGAGTCAATCAGCGTAGCATAAGCTGCATTAATTTGATGGAATTTAGCAGTAGCGATCGCCTTTGGCATATTTGTAGTATCTGGATGATAGTGCTTACTCAATTCCCGATATGCTCTTCTAATTTCCTGATTAGATGCTTTGAGATGGACTCCCAGTAAAGAATAATAACTAACACCCAAATGAGTAGATTTTGTCATCTATCCGTGAAAAATTGGCCTATAAAGGTTTATAGCTTCCAGTAATTAGGATACCTTGTTAGCAGTTACCCTCTGATTTTTAGCGATCGCCTCAATTTCGTTCATCGGTAGGAAATCAGGAGTATGGTTTCTCCAAGGACCAAACCTCAATACTAGCAGGCAGCAAGGATAGTTTTTGATCGCACTGATGCCTGTTAAAGCCACTCTGAAAATCAACATAACAATCTATATGGTGTTTCTCATCAACAGAGCAAAGTATATAGGCACTAGAACTACATATCTATTCACAGCTAGTAAATGTAAAACAACTGCTGAGAATCCCCATCGCCCCCTTCCCAGGGAGTAGTCAACAACACACCTATGTATTAAGTATTAAATATCAAAAAAAGATAATTAAAAAAAACTATCTATGAAATTGAACTAAATAATAAAAATTGCGTCTTTTTCCTAACCTATAAGCATTCTGAAAAAAACTTACTTTGCCCCTCTAATTGACAAGTATAAGTTCAAACTTCGGGTTGATTTACTGTAACATCAAATTCAGCAATATTGAATTATCTATTAATATCAGTATTAATTTTCCAAAAACAGTTTTAATACTGGAATTCTTTACCCATAATATGGTATGGCTCCGTTTACATCTAGAAAAAATCTGAGCAGTATCAAGTTAAATTTTAATCATTCCATTCCCCTCTAGGTGGGATAGGAGGGTTTCTTTGAAGGGTGAGAGCTAACTCATCTTCTGGAAGTCCTCCTCTCAACCACTGACGAAGAGCACTTTCTATGACTTTACTAGGGTCATTGGTCAAATGCTGAACTTGGTCTAATAACCTAGAATCTATGTGTATGGATAATTCTACTTTTTCTGGTGAGTTGGACTGATTAACTTGAGGTTCATTCATAGCAAAACTCTATAAATATAGAAAAGTTATATATATATATATTAATATCTATTTAGCACTACCAACTAAGACAGTCAAGTAGATTCTTTATTGCTCGGGTTCGCCATAACAAAACACATAGTTTCTCCAATAAGTCTGAAAGGGCAAAGCTATCACAAGTATCAGTTCTAGTCTGCACCATTGTACTTAGTCCTTTATTGTCAAAAATTATAACGATTAAAATGTGTAATGTGTTAAGAACAAAGATAGATTGTGCCAAGACTATAAAGAAAACACGGCATTGAATATTATTAGTAAAAGTATGACAAAAGTTCCTGTATCTCACATTCGCAACTTTTCAATAATTGCCCATATTGATCATGGAAAATCAACCTTAGCCGATCGCCTCTTACAAGCAACTGGCACAGTGGCAGACCGTGAAATGAAAGAGCAATTTCTAGACACAATGGACTTAGAAAGGGAGCGAGGTATCACAATTAAGCTACAAGCTGCCCGGATGAATTATACTGCTCAAGATGGTGAAGAATATGTATTAAATTTAATCGACACACCAGGTCATGTGGACTTTTCATACGAAGTATCACGCTCTCTGGCAGCCTGTGAAGGGGCTTTATTAGTAGTGGACTCTTCCCAAGGAGTAGAAGCTCAGACTTTAGCTAATGTATACCAGGCTTTAGAACATGACCTAGAAATCATCCCCGTTTTAAATAAAATCGACTTGCCTGGAGCGGAGCCAGAAAGAGTCAAACAAGAAATAGAAGAAATTATTGGCCTAGACTGTTCAGGGGCAGTTTTAGCATCTGCCAAAGAAGGAATTGGGATAGAGGAAATTCTAGAATCAATTGTCCAATTAGTGCCACCACCACGGGACACTATTAACGAAAAATTACGAGCTTTAATATTTGATAGTTACTACGATCCATATCGAGGAGTGATAGTGTACTTCCGAGTCATGGATGGGACAATTGCCAAAGGCGATCGCGTCCGACTCATGGCATCTGGAAAAGAATACGAAATAGATGAGCTGGGAGTGCTATCCCCTACCCAACAACCAGTAGAACAACTTCATGCCGGAGAAGTGGGTTATTTAGGAGCAGCCATCAAAGCAGTAGAAGATGCCAGAGTAGGAGATACAATTACCCAAGCGAAAAAATCAGCAACAGCTCCTCTGCCTGGTTACAAAGAAGCTAAACCTATGGTATTTTGTGGCCTATTTCCCACTGATGCAGACCAATTTCCTGATTTACGAGAAGCTCTCGACAGACTCAAGCTCAATGATGCGGCTCTATCTTATGAACCAGAAACATCAAGTGCCATGGGCTTTGGATTTCGCTGTGGGTTTTTAGGGCTGCTGCACATGGAAATTGTCCAAGAGCGTTTAGAAAGAGAATATGACTTAGATCTGATCGTCACCTCTCCATCAGTAGTTTACCAAGTAACGACTAACAAAGAAGAAGTAATTCTGATCGATAACCCGAACCTACTACCAGATCCCAATCATCGAGAAAAAATTGAAGAGCCTTATGTCCAGGTAGAAATGATTACCCCTGAAGAATTTGTGGGAACATTGATGGAGTTAGGTCAATCTCGGCGTGGGGTATTTAAAGATATGAAGTATCTAACTCAAGGTAGAACCACTTTAATATATGAAGTACCCTTAGCAGAAGTAGTCACAGACTTTTTCGACCAAATGAAGTCCCGGTCTCGTGGTTATGCCAGTATGGAATATCAATTAATAGGATATCGCGAGAATCCTCTAGTGAAGCTAGATATAATGATTAACGCTGAACCAGTGGACGCTTTAGCCGTAATTGTCCATCGAGATCAAGCTTATACTGTGGGTCGTGCTTTGACAGAAAAACTCAAAGAACTTATTCCCCGGCATCAGTTTAAAGTGCCAATTCAAGCGACGATCGGCTCTAAAGTTATAGCCAGCGAACATATTCCAGCTTTAAGAAAGGATGTGCTGGCCAAATGTTACGGAGGGGATATTAGCCGTAAGAAAAAATTACTGCAAAAACAGGCCAAAGGTAAGAAAAGGATGAAGTCATTAGGTACAGTTGATGTGCCACAGGAAGCTTTTATGGCAGTACTAAGATTAGATTGAATCAGCCAGAAGGTAGACTTTTCAACCCTCTCTGCATAAAGAGTCAGGATGTTTCTAGTTTTTACCTGAAAACGGGAGCAAGATGCTCCCACTACCCAAAAATTAAATCTTGAATATCTTAGGGTTGTTTGAATCAGGACTTGCGGGTTTTAAGTGGGAGTAAAGTGTGTGATAATTTATTTTTGATAGGCTAGGAAAAATATTTGTCTTGGTGACAATGACTCCACCGTTTAGACTAATGGGGCTTGTAAAGATAAGTTGACTTTGGGCTGGCATTGTCTAACCCATGAGATTTGGCATGGTATGAACTGCCGAGTATTTCACCCTCTCACTGTCTATCTTCAAACCCTATTACGGTGCTTTTAGAGAGGACATCTTTGCCGGATTGGCGACAGCGTGGACCACAAACTTGACACATCCGATTATCTCCTAGATTCGTGTTTCCGTATTTTCACTAGAAACTAAACCGCTATTGGTGGAAGTACAAAATTAAACGCCCGCAATTCCTGCCCGCCGTGTAGACGGATGGGGAATCGAAGCGAGGGATGTTGAGTAAAACCACTCTAGGAGCCTGTAAAAAAAAATGTCAGCTTACAGCTAGATTTCGCTCTAGCCTCTGAGTGTATGAGTCTGTTGACAGGCTTAAAGAAAATACGGCTCGATCCCTTTTTCGGTGGGCTAACCACAGAATCCAGGGTGGTTGAATCCTTGGAGATGTCAACACAAGATATTAGACTCTTTGATAGTGGAAGTAATGAGAATATTAGTAACAGGCGGCGCCGGTTTTATTGGTTCCCATCTAATCGATAGATTAATAGAACAAGATCATGAAGTCATCTGTCTGGATAACTTTGACACAGGAACTAAACGGAATATTTTAAAGTGGTTGAATCATCCTTATTTTGAATTAGTTCGCCATGATATTACAGAACCGATCAGATTAGAAGCAGACCAGATTTACCATCTAGCTTGTCCAGCTAGTCCAGTACATTACCAGTACAACCCTGTCAAGACAATTAAAACAAATGTGATGGGGACATTAAATATGTTAGGGCTAGCAAAAAGAGTTAAGGCAAGATTCTTTTTAGCTTCCACATCTGAAGTATATGGAGATCCAGATGTACACCCTCAAACAGAAGAATATAGAGGGAATGTTAATTGTATTGGTATTCGCTCCTGTTATGACGAAGGTAAACGAGTCGCTGAAACCTTAGCATTTGATTATCATCGCCAAAATAATGTTGATATTAGGGTAGTCAGAATTTTTAATAGTTTAACTGGAGACCAAAAGGTACTTTATTACATTGGTGAAAAACTATATTATGAAACTTTTGCTGAGTGCTATGAAAGAATAAATGGGGATGTATCTAATGTATCAGTCCCTTGTTTTGACGAAAATTTAAAAACAGTAATTAAACCAATTTCAACAGTTTGGAAACATCGCGTCAAGAAAAAAGGTTATCAGATCAAAACTACTTGGGGTAAAGAGATAAAAATCACTGAAGATCATAGTTTATTTACACGGGATGAAAATGATCAGCCTCAAGCAGCTTTGGGAAATGAGTTAAAGGTAGGAGATGAAATAGCAGTTCCTAGTTATATCAGCTTTTTAGAACAACCTTTACAACCATTCCACATTACAGATAAGATATCAATTCAAGAAGGAATATATATAGAGAGTGAAGAGACAATCTCCCATATAGAAAAATATGGGGAGAAAATTCGTGAATATTTATTAGGAAAAGGTTTCAATCCTAGTCAACTTTACCCTACACTGAAAAAATATGAGGAAAAAAATAAAATACCTTGGCAACTATGGGAATATTTAAAAATTCCCCGATCGGAAAAAGAAAGAATTCGCTATACATCTTCAAAGGCTATTAAAAATTGGATCGGCAATGTGGAAGAGTTTTTGTGGTTCTTAGGATTTTATGTTACTCAAGGAAGTTTGATACAGAATGAAATCATGGCAGATTATAAATTGTTGTTGAAAACGACAGGGGAAAAACTCAAAAAATTAGTAGAAGTAATAGAAAGAATATTTGGTTGTACAGGGGAAATCGAGATCAAGCAAGCTCCAAAAAGTAAGGTGGAAGAATGTGTAAGTATCAGGTCAAAAATTCTCGTTGATTTAATGGAGAATGGATTGAATTTTAGCAAGAATGAAAAAGATATCCCTAATTGGATTTTACAACTGCCTCAACAACAATTAATTAACTTTTTACAGGGATTTGTTGTCGGGAATGATTTAGAGAATCAAATAAATTCAAGGCTGGGATTTAATTGTGGGAGTAAGGCGATCGCAGAAAAATTAGTTTTGATTCTAGCTAAATTTGGGCTAGTAGCGGGTGTATCAAAAATAGACAGCAAAGACAAAAAGACTGAAAAAATCTACCAAGTTATAGTAGAGGAGTTAGATAACAACACAATTGAGGATTTATCTAACCAGAAGCAAAATATATCAGCAAAAATCACAGGTGATATTGTTTGGGCAAAAATCGAAAATATTGAGGAATTTGACATAGATGATGATGTCTACGATTTCTCAGTGCCAAATTATGAAAACTTTATCGGAGGCAGTTACGGTATTTTTGCTCATAATACCTACGGCCCTAGAATGTTAGAAAATGATGGTCGAGTAGTCAGTAACTTGATCGTACAAGCCTTACAAGGAATACCATTAACAGTGTATGGCGATGGCTCCCAAACTAGAAGTTTCTGTTATATATCTGACTTGGTAGAAGGCTTTATTCGATTAATGAATCAAGACTTTATTGGACCAGTTAACATGGGTAACCCAGGAGAATATACAATATTAGAATTAGCTCAAAAAATTCAAAAAATGGTTAATCCAGACGCAGAAATAATATATAAGCCTCTGCCACAGGATGATCCGAAACAACGACAACCAGATATTACTCGTGCCAAAAAATATTTGGGATGGGAGCCTAGGGTTCCTCTCGAAGAAGGGTTAAAATTAACTATAGAGGATTTTCGAGAGCGACTCCAAACTGAACCACCAAAAAATTGAAATAAAAGGTACAGGGATTAAGAAAAGTAAATCTTGAAGCAGGCAGAAGGCAGCTATGCGGACAGCGGAAAGAATAATTGGATGGAGATTCCAACCAATTCAGATGGTAGGTATGAAGCCATGAATGGTGAACAGGCAAGAAGTTTTGCGTCTGTCATAACCAAACCTGAAGTTAAGCATAGATGTCCTATAATTTTGGCCTCCTCGCCGAAGCTAGATAACGACTTCATCCCTGCTAACACTATTCCTGTGATAGAAAACGGAAGGGTGTAAATGAAAGCTCTGATTGCTCTTGTTCGATATTCCTTTCCTAACAGAATGCTTCGCTCAGTGTGGGAAGTGAGTTAAAATTTTTGAGGATATAAATATGCGTGTTTGTGTCATTGGTACTGGCTACGTTGGCTTAGTTACAGGAGTTTGTCTATCTCATACAGGACATCATGTAATTTGCGTAGACAACAATGAAGAAAAAGTCAAGTTATTAAAATCAGGACAATCACCAATCTACGAACCAGGATTGTCAGAATTAATGCAAGGTTGCACTAAAGCAGGATTGCTAGAGTTTACATCAGACTTAAAATCAGGGGTCGATCATGGAGATATTTTGTTTGTCGCGGTGGGTACTCCCTCACTACCTACAGGGGAAAGTGATACTCGCTATGTGGAAGCAGTGGCTAAAGGTATCGGCGCTCATCTGACTACAGGCTATAAAGTAATTGTTAACAAATCAACTGTACCTATTGGCTCCGGTGACTGGGTACGCAGGATTGTTTTAGATGGGGTTGAAGAGCGGAAAAAAGCAGAATGGCAGTCTGATAGTGATATTGAAGTTGAATTTGATGTAGTTAGTAACCCAGAGTTTTTACGTGAGGGTTCCGCGATCTTCGATACTTTTAACCCAGATAGGATCGTATTGGGTAGTAATAGTCAAAAGGCGCTAGAGATGATGCAGGAGCTTTATGCTCCTCTAGTTGAACGCAAATTTTCTGATGATGCTTCACTTCCACCAGTGCCAGTGGTAATGACAGATTTGAGTTCGGCGGAGATGATTAAGTATGCTGCTAACTCTTTCTTAGCAACTAAAATTAGCTTTGTGAATGAGATTGCAAATATATGCGATCGCGTCGGAGCAAATGTGACTCAAGTGGCTAAGGGTATTGGTTTAGATTCCCGTATTGGTAATAAATTTTTACAGGCTGGTATTGGTTGGGGAGGCTCTTGTTTCCCTAAAGATGTTTCTGCTTTACTTCATACTGCGGATGACTATGGTTGTGAGGCACAGTTACTGAAAGCAACAGTTGAGGTGAATAAGCGTCAGCGGATGATTGCAGTAGATAAGTTACAGCAAGCATTGAAGATTCTCAAAGGTAAGACTATTGGATTACTGGGTTTGACGTTTAAGCCTGATACGGATGATATGCGGGATGCTCCTGCTCTAGATTTGATTCAAGAATTGAACAGGTTGGGGGCTAAGGTGAAAGCTTATGATCCAATTATCTCTCAGTCTGGTATGCGTCATGGTTTGTATGGAGTGCTAGTGGAAACAGATCCCGAAAGACTAGCTGATGGTTGTGATGCTTTAGTTTTGGTGACAGACTGGAAACAGTTTTCGACTTTAGACTATGGCAAGATGGCGAAGTCAATGGAAAATCGGGTGTTTATTGATGGTCGGAATTTCTGCGATCGCCAAGCATTGGAGGCTGCTGGTTTTCAGTATGTAGGAATTGGGCATTAAAATGTAGATTAGGGGTTAGGGGTTAGGAGTTTACAGTTTTCCTAAGCCCTATCTTCCTCATTCCCTGTTTCCTATAACCATAGTTTTGTAACATTCTTTTGACATACTCCCGAGGCTGCCCTTAAGGGACAGTGCGGGATTCTTCTTGAGCCTGTCGGCTCCCTGTTTCGTGGCGACCTGAACATGTAGCTTTAGCTAAAACATGTGGCGAGGTGGCTCAACCGATAAAACCCCGCCCTTACGGGCGGGGTTTTGATTGCGGTTTTGACAGAAGTGATGTCCTCCC